>NZ_CAUVXG010000012.1:35979-65044 GCF_963555885.1 Protofrankia sp. Cr2 | reverse complement strand
CTGACGGGTCGGTCACGAGCATGACCGGCAACCGGGTCTCGAACCGTCACAGCCGTACGGTCGTAGAGCACCCGACAATAGGGACGTGGATCAAGGAGCGGAGCTGAGGTGTGTGCCTCAGCCCCGCGGGACCGCACCCCTGTTGCCGGATGCTCTTTGGGAACGATGTGAATCTGGTGTTGTGACAGGAGCATCAGATTCACATCGTTAAGAGCGCCTGGCAGTAGGGGCGTGGATGAAGGAACGGGGCCGGGGTGCGTAGATCGCTAGGTGCGTAGATCGCTAGGTGCGTAGATCGCTAGGTGCGTAGATCGCGAGGTGCGAGGAGGGAGGCACCGGAGGTGTCGGGTGTCGACCGACGAGCGCTCGTAACCGGAGCATTGGGTGCGGCCGCTGCGCACCGACACGACGACAGCACACGACAGCACACGACAAGGCATGACAACGTACGACGTGACAGCCCGTGAGTGGAGGATGATGCCCGCACGACCGGAACCTGCGGCCGGCGACGCCGAACTGCAGCGTGGGCTGCGGCGGATGCGGATGATCGCGACCGGCCTGCTGGCCTTTGTTGTGATCATCTATGTCGTGTTCTGGCGGTGGGAGACCAGCGGTGGGCCACCGTGGGCCGCCTATGTCCGGGCCGCCGCGGAAGCGGGTGCGGTGGGCGCCCTTGCCGACTGGTTCGCCGTGACCGCCCTGTTCCGCCGGCCGCTGGGCCTGCCCATCCCGCATACGGCGATCATCCCGAACCGCAAGAACGACCTGGGGCGAAGCCTCGAACGCTTCGTCGCCGAGAACTTCCTGGCCGAACCGGTGATCCGCGACAAGATCGCGGGCCTGGGAGTCGCCATGCGGATCGGGACCTGGCTCGGTGAACCCGGTCATGCCGAACGGATCACCGCGGAGGCGTCCACCCGGCTGGTCGTCGCGATCTCGGGCATTCGGGACGAAGTAATGGTGGAAGTGGTCGAGAAGACCATCCTGACCCGGATCATGGACCGCCCGTGGGCCCCGGCCGCAGGCACGGCGCTGAGCCGGATCGTGGACAGCGGGCTGCACCACCGTCTGGTCGACCTGGTTGCCGTCCAGGTGGAGACCTGGCTGCGCAACAACCCAGAAATTATGCTACAGATAGTGACCGACCAGGCCCCGTCGTGGTCACCGCGCTTCGTCGACGAGGCGATCGCGGCGCGCGCCTACGCCGAAGCGCTGCGGTTCATCGCGGAGGTCCGCGCGGATCCGAACCACCGACTGCGCCGCGCACTGGACGACTTTCTGACCCGCTTCGCCGAACAGCTGCGCACCGACCCGGGCACTGCCGAGCGGGTGGAGAAGTTCAAGGAACGCGTCCGCAACCACCCAGAGGTCGACCTGGCGGTCGCAACCATGTGGAATGCCACCAAATCCATCCTATTGGATATTGCCGGCGATCCGGACAGTGTCCTGCGGATGCGGATGGCCGACGAACTGCGGATGCTCGGTCATCGACTGACCACAGAACCACAGCTGGGCGCGGGCGTCGACGCCGCAGCGACCGACATCATGGCGTGGATCGTCAACCGGTACCGATCCGAGATCACAGGAGTGATCAGCGAGACGGTCGCACGCTGGGAACCGACCGAGACCGCGGCCAAGGTCGAACTGCATGTGGGTCGTGACCTGCAGTACATCCGCATCAACGGCACAGTGGTCGGCGCGCTCGCCGGGCTGGTCATCCATCTCCTGACCGGCCTGCTGCTGTGAAAGCGACCAGGATGCCGCTGAATAACGACGTTCGATCCGCGAGCGAGCCGTCCGCGCCCGGCTGGCGAGGCGGAGGAGACCCGGATAGTGGTGTTCTATCCGGGCTGACGACAACGACGCCAGGTGGGATGCGGAGGGACGCGAGCCGGACAGACGTTGTTCAGCGGCATCCCAGGGTGGCCCCGGCCCTGCGTGCGCGAGGTCTCACCTGCGGCGGGCTATGCCAGGCGGCATCCGGGGCAGTGATCGGTGTACGCTGAACGCGCTGGCGGCCACAGGCCGTCCATGGTGTGCGGTTTTCGAACCACATGCCCGAGGTCCGTGTGACAGCAGGTCGGTGCAAACCCGAGAGGGTTTAATCTGATCATGCTCTGGTGACGCGGCCCGAGCTGGACGCATGACCGCTGCCACATGATCGCCGACGCATCCACGCGGCGACCTCGACACGACGGACGGATGAACCCTGTCTCAGCACGGTGACACTCAGCCCTCCCCTGCCCGCCGCCGTCCCCGGCCCGCTCGTGGTGGTGGTGGTGGTGGCAACGGTGGCGGCGGCGCCTACCGCGGTCGCGGCGGCCCTCGTCCGGGCGGCAAGCAGAACGGCCCGAACCGATCCGCGACTCCGCCCCGCCCGACGCTGCCGACCCGCGAGCCACGGCCACCGGTCAGCTCCTTCGCGGACGCCGGCCTGCCGGCGGCCCTCGTCAACGCCCTTGCCCGACAGGGGATCACCGCCCCGTTCGCGGTGCAGGCCGCAACCCTGCCCGACGTCCTCGCCGGTGAGAACGTCCTCGGCCGGGCAAGCACCGGATCGGGCAAGACCCTCGGGTTCGGCCTGCCGATGCTTGCGGAGCTGTCGAAGAACCGCGCCGTCGCGCCAGGACGCCCCCGCGGCCTGATCCTCGTTCCGACCCGGGAACTCGCCCAGCAGGTCCACGACGCGCTGGACCCACTCGCCCGGCCACTGGGCCTTCGGCTACGCGCGGTGTACGGCGGGACGTCGATCTCCCGCCAGATCAGCTCACTGCGGCGCGGAGTGCACATCGTCGTCGCCACGCCTGGACGCCTGGGCGACCTGATCGAACGCGGTGCCTGCTCCCTGGAAGAGATCGCGATCACGGTGCTGGACGAGGCCGACTACATGTGTGACCTCGGCTTCCTCCCGGCCGTGCGAGCGCTGCTGGACGCGACCCCGGCCGGTGGTCAGCGGCTGCTGTTCAGTGCGACCCTCGACCGCGAGGTGGAGGTGCTGGTCCGCCAGTACCTGCCGGAACCGGTGCTCGTCGCCATCGACTCGGAAACCGCTCAGGTCTCGACGCTGTCGCGGCACGCTCTCGAAGCCTCGGATCCGGCTGCCCACACCCGCCTGGTCACCGCGCTCGCCGGTGGTTCCGGGCGGACCCTGGTGTTCGCGCGCACCCAGCGGGGCGCGGACCGGCTCGCCGAGCAGCTCACCCGCTCAGGCGTCCCGGCGCAGCCGCTGCACGGCGGCATGGCGCAGAACGCCCGGACCCGGGCGCTCGCCGGGTTCTCCGACGGGGCGCACCGGGTACTGGTCGCCACCGACGTGGCCGCTCGCGGCATCCACGTCGACGGCGTCGACATCGTGGTGCACGCAGGGCTCCCGAGTGATCCCAAGACCTACCAGCACCGCGGCGGACGGACTGCCCGAGCGGGCGCGCACGGCGCCGACGTGCTGGTCTCGCTACCCGAGGAACGTGGCATCGTACGCGCGTTGCTGCGTGCCGCCGGTAGTGACGCCCAGCCGGAACCGGCCGACGCGGACGCCGAGGTCGTGACGCGCCTCGCCGGGCCTCCCGCGCCCCGGATCCTGCCGCAGCAGCGGACCGCCTCGACCGAATCGGTCGCGGCCCGGGTTCCGATGCAGGGACGGCCGTCCGGCGGCTCACGGCGCGGCGCGGACAAGCAGTGGGGTGCATCGGCATCCCGCGGTGGTTCCGCATCCGGCCGCGGGTCCGATCAGCAGCGCCGCGGTGGGCGCCGCCAGGGTCCGCCATCCACGACGACAACCGGTCAGGGCTGACCCGACCAGAAAAACGATCCAACCGGCCAAAGGGCGTGCGATCATGGTTCCTCTCGCACGCCCGGCGGCCCCAATAGCGTGGAACCGGCCAAAGGGCGTGCGATCATGGCCCTTCTCGCACGCCCTTTGGCTCCTATAATCTGAGGCAGAATATCGAAGGCCGCGGCACCGACTCGTTCGGTACCGCGGCCTCCGGCATAGCGTGCTCAAGCCATAGCGTGCTCAAGCCATAGCGTGCTCAGGCCGACCTGTTCAGAGCCTGCCCGACACTCCAGCCGGAACCGACTGCTGTGCTACGCCCAGGCGAAGGCGCAACGGGTTCGCGACGGAACGTGGAATCTGCCACGGTTCGGGCGCGCTGTCCACCCGGCCGTCGACGTCCCCCTCCGACGCCACCCACTGACCCGACCACGGCCCACCTGACTCCAGGTGAACCGATTCGTCCTGCTCGGACACTGGCAAAGCCCCCTCCAACACAACGACGACGTGCATAACCAATCCGCAATGACACAACGCAGTGACACAAAGTAATGACACGGTGTAATGACACAACGGGCGTGTCCGCATCCCGCGGACACCAGGCTACAAAACATATCGAGCCCGGCTCCGAGGCGATAAGGCGGTCGCGGGTGAGAAGGTTCATGCACGGTCGCAGCCGGCTCATCCACAATGGCGTTGACCATTCGATGGATGTCCGGTGTGTCACGCCGCCAGCGAAACCCGGCCGACGTAGCACGGGCGGGTCGCGCGTTGGCTACCGTCGGCTGTCAGTTGATCCAGTGGCTGGAGGATCCAGCGGCTGAACGACTGCGCGAGGGCCGTCTCGTCAGCTCGCGGTCACGATGCGACGGCCTTTGCGCCAAGGAGGCTTTTGATGTCTCCCCAGAAGGCTCCGGTCGTGTCGACCTCGGGTCCGAGCTTGAGCAGGGAGGTCCGCCGCGGGCTCTGCAGCCGCAGGTGCACGGGGGTGCTGCCGGGATGGGTGGTCAGGATGTGCTTGAGGTTGCTGACGAGGTCCGGGGTCACCTTGTGGGTGGGTACCGTGAGGACGACAGGCGGCTCCGAGTCCGCACTGACACTCGACACGTCGAGCGTGGTGAGATCCTGCCCGAAGATACTGATGGCGCCGTCGCGCTCATTGAGCCGGCCCCGCACCGAGACGACAGCGTCGGGTACCAGCTCAGTACCGTGGATTTCATAGCTCTTCGGGAAGAAGAGAACCTCCACGGCAGCATCGAGATCCTCAAGGGTGATGATGGCCCACAGGCTGCCGCTGGTCTTGTTGACCCGCCGGTCGACCTTCGCGATCACACCCGCGATACGGACCGCACCCTCGCTTCGGCCACTGTCAAGAAGATCAACGATTGAGGTGTCCCGATTGCGTTCCAAAATCTTTTCGGCGCCCTCCAGCGGATGGCTGGAAACGTAGAGGCCGAGCATCTCGCGTTCCTGCGCCAGGAGTTCCGGGCGCGGCCACTCCGTGGCACTGAGATCGAGGTTGAGACCGATCTTCACCGGTTCGCCCTCGTTCTCGTCACCATCTCCGAACAGACCATACTGGCCGAACGCCTCAGCCCGCTTAGGGCCGACGACGGCGTCGATGGCGACCTCGTGGACACGCACCAGCGCCCGGCGGGTGTGGCCGAGCGAATCGAAGCTGCCCGCCTTGATGAGGGAATCGACGGTGCGTTTGTTGCAGACACCGATCTCGACCTTGTCGAGGAAATCCGGGAACGAGGTGAACGCGCCCTTCTTCTGCCGCGTGGCCCTGATCGAGTCGACCACCGGCGCCCCGACGTTCCGGATGGCGCCCAAGCCGAAACGGACGTCGGCGCCGACCGGGGTGAAATACAGGGATGACTCGTTGACATCCGGTGGCAGCACGCGGATGCCCATCTTGCGGCACTCCGCCAGATATACCGCCATTTTGTCCTTGTCGTCGCCGACGGAGGTGAGCAGGGCGGCCATGAACTCGGCTGGATAGTTGGCCTTCAGATAAGCGGTCCAGAAGGAGACGACACCGTAGCCGGCGGTGTGCGACTTGTTGAATCCATAGCCGGAGAACGGGAGCAGAACGTCCCACACCGCCTGCGCGGCCACCTTCGAGTAACCTTTTTCTTCCATGCCCGCCATGAACTCGGCATAGCTGGCGTCCAGGATCTCCTTCTTTTTCTTCCCCATGGCGCGGCGCAGCAGGTCGGCCTTGCCGAGGCTGTAGCCGGCGAGCTCGCGGGCGATGGCGAGCACGTGCTCCTGGTAGACGACGAGATGGTAGGTGTCGCCGAGGATGCTTTCGAGTGCGTCCCGCAGTTCCGGGTGGATGGGCGTGATGGGCTTGCGGCCGTTCTTGCGGTCGGCGTATTCGATGTGCGAGTTCGCCGCCATGGGTCCCGGTCGGTACAGCGCCAGCACGGCCGCGATGTCCTCGAACGTGGTCGGCGCCATGAGACGCAGCAGACTGCGCATAGGACCACCGTCCAGCTGGAACACCCCGAGTGTGTCACCACGGGCCAGCAGCTCGAAGGTGGGGACGTCGGCCAGCGGAAGGGTCTGGAGGTCGAGGTCGATTCCGCGGTTCTGGCGGATGTTGCGGATCGCGTCGTCGATGACGGTGAGATTCCGCAGGCCCAGGAAGTCCATTTTCAGCAGGCCCATGTCCTCGCACTGCGGGAACGGAAAGCCCGTGATGATGGCACCGTCGGCGTCGCGCCGGTGGATCGGCAGAACATTCAGCAACGGTTCGGAGCAGAGAATGACCCCGGCGGCGTGCACGCCCGTTCCACGGGTGAGCCCTTCCAACCCGCGGGCCGTGTCGATGACCTTTCGGACATCCTGATCGCTTTCGTAGAGGCCGCGAACCTCCGCCGCCTCGCTGTACCGCTCGTGTTGGGGATCGGTGATGCCCGACAGGGGGATGCCCTTGCCGAACACGTCCGGCGGCATCGCCTTGGTGATGCGGTCGCCAAGGGAGTAGGGGTAGCCCAGGACGCGGCACGAGTCCTTGATCGCAGCCTTTGCCTTGATGGTACCGAAGGTGAGGATCTGGCAGACCTTCTCCTCACCGTATTTCTCCGTCACATAACGGATCATGTCGCCGCGACGGCGTTCGTCGAAGTCCAGGTCGACGTCGGGAGGGGTGACCCGTTCGGGGTTCAGGAACCGCTCGAAGATCAGTTTGTGTTCGATCGGGTCGAGCTCGGTGATTCCGAGGACGTAGGCGACCATCGAGCCGGTGGCCGAGCCGCGTCCCGGCCCCACCCGGATGCCCTTGTCGCGCGCCTCCCGGCAGATGTCGGCGACGACCAGGAAGTAGGCGGGAAAACCCATCTGGTCGATCATCCGGAGTTCGTAGTCGATCCGCTCGCGGACATCCTGCGAGGGGTTGGCGCCGAACCGGTGCTCCACTCCTCGGGCGACCTCTTTGTACAACCACGACAGCTGGTCCTCCCCGGCGGGGACGGGGAAGTGTGGCATTCGGTCGACAAATGTGAACACGTCGTCATACGGTTCGACCCGCTCGGCGATCAGCAAGGAACTGTCGCAGGCGCCGGAAACCTGACCGTCCCACAGCTCCCGCATCTCGTCGGGGCTTTTGAGGTAGTAGCCGTCTCCGTCGAACTTGAAACGCTTGGGGTCGTCGAGTGTCTTGCCGGTGCCGACACACAGCAGCGCGCTGTGCGAATCCGCCTGATCCTTGGTGACGTAGTGGCTGTCATTCGTCGCGAGCGGCGCCAGATCCAGCTCCCGGGCGATTCGCAGGAGTCCGTCGCGCACGCTGCGTTCGATGGCCAGGCCATGGTCCATCAGCTCAAGGAAATAGTTCTCCGCGCCGAAGATGTCCTGAAAGGTCGCAGCCGCTTCCAGTGCCTTGTCGAACTGACCCAGGCGCAGCCGGGTCTGGACCTCACCGGAGGGGCAGCCCGTTGTCGCGATGATTCCGACAGCGTGCTCGGAGATCAGATCACGATCCATCCGGGGTTTGCGGTAGTAGCCGTCGAGACTCGCCAGACTGGAGAGGCGAAAGAGGTTCCGCAAGCCGGTCGCATTGGCGGCGAGCATGGTCATGTGGGTGTAGGAACCACTGCCGGAAACGTCACCGCCTTCCCCGTCGGGGTCGGCGTTGCGCTGGCCACCCTCGCCCCAGAAGATGGGCTTCTTGTGGAAACGCGATTCGGGCGCGATGTACGCCTCGATGCCGATGATCGGTTTGACACCGGATTTCTTCGCGGCTTGCTGAAACTCGTAGGAACCGAACATATTACCATGATCGGTCATGCCGACCGCGGGCATCCCGAGACGAGCCGCCTCGGCACACAGAGAATTGACCTTGGCCGCACCGTCCAACATCGAGTACTCGGTGTGAACATGCAGATGGACGAAGGAATCGCTAGCCATCGGTCCCCTTTCTTGCCCTACCCTTCCCTGAACTCTAGCGGCGCCGACCGACGCTCTTCGCGGGCGGCACAGTGGCACCAGCCTCAACCGGTACGGGGACGCCGAACACTCGCGGAAGGTGACCGTCCCCACAGCCCGGGGCATCGGCGGTGCGGCCGTCACCGACGGCGAGCGTCCGACGATCCGTGACCTGTCGTAGGTGGACCCGGTCGAGGCCCGCCGCATCAGCCCGGGAGACGGGCCTTCCCGTCGGCACGCCGACGTAGACTTGCGTTACGGAGATGAACGGAAGGACGCGCTGATGAGCGAGCCGCTGATCGCGATTCCGCCGGATGGGTGGACCACCGACTACCTTGACGAACTGCCGGTCAGCAGCCACCGCTACGAACTGACCGACGGGTCGCTCAGCGTGTCGCCGTCGGCTTCCAACCTGCACCAGGCCCTGAGCGCCCGACTCTTCGCCGCGCTTGACGCGCTCGCTACCGAGCCGTTCGCCCTTGCGATGGCCGTGGACATCCGGTTCGGCCGACAGCTCACCCGCATCCCCGACCTCATGGTGGTGCGCAGCGACGAACCGGGCCGGCACTGGTTCGCTCCCGCCGAGGTCGTCATCGCCATCGAGATCGAATCCCCTGGCAACCACGTTGAGGACCGCACCACCAGACCGGCGTTGTACGCCCAGTTCGGCATTCCGTACTACTGGCGGATTGAACCGTCCCCGCCGCGGGTGACGACCTACCGGCGCGGCCGCGGCGACGCCTACACGGTGTCCGGCAGCGGCGAACGGCTCACCGTCACCGAACCGTTCCCGGTCGACCTCGACCTCACGGCGCTGCTCCCCCACTGGGCCCGCTGACGACCGCGGGATGTCGTAGTACAGAGGCTACAATGCACTACATGGGTGCGCCACTATCGATCCGATTCGACCCGGAACTGCTCGCCCGGCTACGGCGCCGGGCACAGGCGCTACCGGGGGCAACCGTTTCCGGCCTCGCGCAGCGCTTGGTCGACGAGGGGTTGCGCCAGGCCGAACATCCAGGTGTGACCTTCAAGGACGGCCCGACCGGTCGCCGGGCGGCGCTCGTGACCGGTCCCGACCTGTGGGAGGTCATCAAGACTCTTCGGGAGTTGGACGAGCGTGGGCCACGTGCCGTCGAGGCAGCCG
Organism: Protofrankia sp. Cr2; assembly: GCF_963555885.1. Lineage (NCBI taxonomy): Bacteria > Bacillati > Actinomycetota > Actinomycetes > Frankiales > Frankiaceae > Protofrankia > Protofrankia sp. Cr2. The sequence goes on along the minus strand of NZ_CAUVXG010000012.1, from coordinate 55,694 downwards.
CCGAGCTGTTGAACCTCCCCGTGGCAAAGGTGCGTACCGCCTTGCGGTACTACCTCGACTACCGCGAGGAGATCGACGCCGAGATCGAGCAGGCCGACGCGGAGTCCAGAGCCGCCGAAGAAGCAGACCAGGCTCAGCTGCGGTTGCTTGCGTGACCGACCAGGACGACCCGTCAGGTGATGGTGGACCCCATGCCATCGCTCTGATCCTGGACGAGATGCACGCCCCGGCTGTAGCGCAACGGCTGCGGGATCTCGGACATGACGTCGTCGCGGTCGCGGCGGACGACAGCCTGCGAGCCATGGCGGACGCCGACCTCTACGCATGGGCTCTGGAACACAACCGTTGGATAGTCACGGAAAACGTCAAGGACTTCCGCCGACTACTCGTGGCCGCCGACGAGGCAGGCGGGCAGATGATCGGGATGATCTACACCAGCAACCGGACATTCCCACGGACGCGGCGTAACCACGAACCGCTCGTCACTGCGCTCGACGCATGGTTACGCAGGACCACGCTCGACAACGCCGCGCTGGAGGAATGGCTACGCCCAGCGTGACCGGGACGACCCACTCATCCGTCGGCGATCAACCTGTCGGTGGCGGCCAGCCGCCGGGGATGCGGAAGGTGAGGTCGGCTGCGGGGACGCCGGTTTCCAGCTGGGCCTTCTGCAGGTGGCCGGAGTAGTCCCAGTTGACCGCCTGCCACCGGGTGACCTGGTCGAGCACCCAGCGTCCGGACTGACGGGAACCGTTACCGGACCGGCCGTTGCCACCGAAGGGCAGGTGCGCCTCGGCCCCGGACGTCGAGTTGTTGACGCTGACCATGCCGGCGCTGATCCTGCGGCGGAACCGGAAGACCGTCGCCGGGTCATTGGTGTAGATCGACGAAGACAGGCCGTAACCGGGCGCGTTGGCCAGTTCTATCGCCTCGTCGAGGTGGCCGTAGGTGGTGACGCCGACGATCGGGCCGAACGTCTCCTCACCGAACACCTCGTCACCGGGACGCACACCGTCGAGGATCACCGGATGGTAGTACAGGCCGGCCTCGGCGACGCCGACGAACCCGTTGCGCGGGCGGGCCGCGTCGATCCGCCCGACCGCCGAGGATCCCGCAACCCGGTGATGGTCACGGATGAACCCGAGGGTGCGTTCGAAACCAGCGGCGAACCGCCGATCGAGCAATGGCCCGTAGAGGACGTCGGCGAAGGGGTCACCGATCGCCGCCGCCTCGACCGCGGTCACGAACCGGCGAACGAACTCGTCGTGCAACGACGCGTGCACGATCACTGTGCCCAGCGACGTGCACCGCTGCCCGGCCGTGCCGAAGCCGGAGAACACCGCCCCGGCGACGGCGGCGTCCAGATCCGCGTCGGGTGCGACCACCATCGGGTTCTTCCCGCCGAGTTCCAGGCAGGGGGTCTGCAGGTGCCGGCCGCACAGCTCACCGATCATCCGTCCGACCTCGGTCGAGCCGGTGAAGCCGACCTTGTCGACGCACCCTGCCTCCAGCGCCCGCTCCAGGCCGGTGAACGTCTCCGCCCCCTCGGCGGGCACCAGGCCCAGCACGCCGGCGGGTACCCCGGCGTGGTGAACCAGCTCGGTGAACGCCTGGGCGCACGCGGCCGCGTAGACGGCAGGCTTCCACACGACGGTGTTGCCGCACAGCAATGCCGGGACGATGTACCACGCCGGAACCGCCACCGGAAAGTTACCCGCAGTTATTACGGCCATCACACCGACCGGCTCCCGGAAGGTGAACAGCTGCTTGTCGGGCAGTTCCGACGGCACGGTCTCGCCGTAAAGACGCCGGCCCTCGCCGAGGAAGAACCGGCAGGTGTCGATGATCTCCTGTACCTCACCGCGCGCCTCGGCCAGGGGCTTGCCGACCTCGCGGGTGACCAGCTGGGCGAGCGCGTCGGCGTTGTCCTCGACCAGGCGCCCGAGGTTCGCGATGACGGCTCCGCGCACGGGTGCGGGCACATCGGCCCAGCCGGGCTGGGCGTCCCGGGCGATGCGGCAGGCAGCCAGCAGTTCGGCGGGGCTGGCAAGCACGATCTCCGCGACGACCTCGTCAAGATGGGCGGGGTTCGTCGAGCGGCTCACCGATCCCATCACGTGGCCGGGACGCTGGTCAGTACCCGCTCAAGGGCATCCACGCCGAGGGAGAGCTCGGTGGCCGAAACGGTCAACGCGGGCCGGAAGCGCAGTGCCCGCAGACCAGCGGGCAGGACCAGCACATGCTCCTCGGTGCGCAGCCGGCACACCACCTCGTCGCGGATTCCGGGTGCGGGCAGGTCGATCGCGCACAGCAGGCCGCGCCCGCGCGGGTTGGTCACCAACGACGGGTGGCGCCGGGCCAGCTCCCACAGGCCGGCCAGCAGGTCAGCGCCGAGCTCGCCGGCCCGGGTGAACAATCCGTCAGCTTCCATGATCTCCAGCATCCGCCGGGAGCGGACCATGTCGACCAGCCCGCCACCCCAGGTCGAGTTGATCCTTCCCGCTACACAGAAGACGTTGTCGGGCACCTCGTCCACCCGCCGGCCCGCCATCACCCCACCGACCTGCACCTTCTTACCGAAGGCGACAACGTCGGGATGCAGGCCCAACTGCTGGTAGGCCCAGGCCGACCCGGTGCTCCCCACCCCTGTCTGGACCTCGTCGAGGACGAACAGCGCGTCATGGACGTGACACAGACGTTCCATCGCGGTGAGGAACTCCGCCCGCAGATGGTTGTCGCCGCCCTCACTCTGGATCGGTTCGGCCAGGAAACAGGCGATGTCGTGTGGATGGCGGGCGAACGCGGCCTCGGCCTGGGCGAGTGCGCCCGCCTCGGCCGCGGCGAGGGCCGCCAAGCGGGTGTCGTCCAGCGGGTAGGTGACCGCCGGGGTGTCGATCCGCGGCCAGTCGAAGGTGGGGAAGCGGTCGGTCTTGACCGGGTCGGTGTTGGTGACCGACAGGGTGTAGCCGCTGCGTCCATGGAAGGCGTGGCGCAGGTGCAGCACCCGCATCCCGAGCGACGGCGACCGCCCCGCCTGGGCATTGCGGCGGCTTTTCCAGTCGAACGCGCACTTCAGTGCGTTCTCGACGGCGAGCGCTCCGCCTTCGACGAAGAACAGGTGGGGCAGGTCCGGGTCGCCGAGGACCCGGGCGAACGTCTCGACGAACCCTGCGTAGGCGGCGGTGGCGATGTCGGGGTTGGCCGGCTTGTTGACCGCCGCGGCGGTCAGCTCGGCGAGAAAATCGGGGTCGCCGGTCAGCTCCGGCGGATTGACCCCCAGCGGCGCCGATGCGAAGAAACTGTAAAGATCCAGATAGCGCTGGCCGTCACGGGCATCCACGAGCCAGCTGCCGCGGCTGTGCTCAGTGTCGAGGACGATGTCGAAGCCGTCGGTGCGGACGTGGCGGCCCAGCACCTCCAGCACCCGGTCCGGTGTGACCGGGCGGTGGGCCACGGTCGGGCTCCCGGTGACCAGGGAGATCCGGCCCCGCATGGGGACCGCGGCAGGTGTCGTCGACATCCCACCCCTCCTTCCGCGCACATCTCGCGTGGAGCACACCTCGCCGGGACCACTTCCCGCAAGATCTACTTCTTGTAACGTCCGTTTCTCGCAAAGACGGCGAAACATTCGGCAAATGTCTCTTGATCGTCAAGATACTATCCTTGCAACCCGGATTCAAGACAAAATTTTTCCCCCGAGATGGAGGATGTCGCATAGCCGACGTCACCGGAGCAGCGCTGCCACGCACGGGCGAACGCATCAGGGACAATCGGGGACACCATCCGCCAATCGAGCGGGCGGGCGGGTGGCAAGGAGGAGGAAAAGACGTGCTCCAGCCGTTGTCGGACGACGACCCGCGCGAGGTCGGTCCGTACCGTCTACAGAGCCGGATCGGCGCCGGCGGCATGGGCATCGTCTACCTCGGGTTCGCCGCGGACAACAAGCCGGTCGCGGTCAAGGTGCCCTCGCCGGGGCTCGCCGACAACCCCGAGTTCCGCGACCGGTTCCGCACCGAGGTGACCGCGGCCGCGCGGGTGCGCGGCATGTCGGTCGCCGCGGTGATCGACGCCGACACCGACGGCCCACGCCCGTGGATGGCCACCGAATACGTCGAGGGCCGCAGCCTGACCGAGGCGGTGGCCCAGCGCGGCCCGTTCACCGGACGCCTGCTCGACGGGCTGGCGGTCGGGCTCGCCGACGCGCTGGTCGCGATCCACGCGGCCGGGGTGGTCCACCGCGACCTCAAACCATCCAACATCCTGGTCACCTGGGATGGCCCGAAGGTCATCGACTTCGGGATCGCGAGGTCGTCGGACTCGACCAGCCACACCCGTACCGGCGTGCTCATCGGCACCCTGGTGTGGATGGCACCCGAACAGCTACGGGGTGACCGGGCCGGGTCGCCGACCGACATCTTCGCCTGGGGTGCGTGCGTCGCGTTCGCCGCCACCGGCCGCCAGCCGTTCCGGGGTGAGCGCCCCGAAGCGATCGCCGTCCAGATCATGACCGCAGCCCCCGACCTGACCGGTGTGCCACCGGCCCTCACCGCGGTGCTGGCCCGGACGCTGGACAAGAATCCGGCACGGCGCCCGACCGCCACACAGCTCGTCGCCGGGCTCGTCGGGCACGATATCGTCGACGCTGGCGAGACCGTCCGGGCGGCACACACCGCCCTTGCGCAGTGGTGGTCGTTGCCGCCCACCCCGCCGCAGGCACCGTCCGAGCAGGCGCAGGAGACCTTCCGCTCACCCACATACCGGACGCGGGCCGGCGGCGGGCCGGTGCGCGGCGAGCCTTACCGGGGCGACGAGCCGTACCCGCCAGCCGCACCGCACCGGGGCGACGAGCCGTACCGGGAGTCGCAGCCAAGCCCGTCACGGCCCCGCCGGCGCGGCACGTTTGCCGCGGTCCTGGCAACCGTCCTGGCGCTGGCGGTCGTCGGCGGGATCATCGCCGCCATGACATTAAGCGGGCACGGCTCCCCCACCGGGGACAACGGCGGGCTGGCGGCGGCGGGGCAGACGACGCCGGCGGCGACCGCGACCACAACCACCCACCGGAGCCCGACGCCGTCGGGCCGGCCCACTACCGCGACGCCGACCGCCACCCCGTCTCGGACACCGACACCGACACCGACGCACGGGCCTCTCACCCTCGCCGAGGCGTCGAACATCGTCAACGGGCAGGGCTACGCGGTGACCGACCAGACCGGCTTCCTCACGGGCCGGACTCTCAACGTCCTCATCGGCCGGGACACCGGCTCCGCTGGCACATCCCGCGAGTTCGCGTTCTTCTTCGTCGGCACCGATATGATCGGTAAGGATTTCATCGAGCCGAGCGCCGGCATCCATGTCGTGTCCGCGACGCAGATGGTGAGCGTTCTGCGTTACGACCTGTACGAGCCGTCGGACAAGGTGTGCTGCCCGACCGCCGGCACGGCTGATGTGACGTTCCGCTGGGACGGCAAGAAGCTCAACACCGACCCGTCGACGATCCCGCCGAGCGACCCCAACGTCCACCGCAGCCGCCGCTGACCGGATGACTTCATCTCGCCCGGCGCTGGACCGTGGACATCACCCCAGGGGACGTGGAGGAGGGAAAGAAACGGGAGCAGGATATGGATCCGGAGCATCAACGGGCACGCCCGCCATTCTCACCGACCCGCCCGCACATCAGCCCTGTCCCCGCCGGGCATCCGACCACGACTCAGCTCGCCTGGTCGAGCACAGCCTGGGCCTGCACCGCAAGCAGCGCCATGCCCAGGCTCTCGGCCGTGCGCAGTGCCTTACGCGCGAGGTCGGTGGCTTCGCGGCCGGCGCCAAAGCCGCCATCCAACAGCACTGCCTTCGCCCTGTCCAGCCGCAGCCGCGCCCGATGGGGACGCGACGAGCCGATGAGCCGGTCTGCCCGATCGAAGTACCGTAGCGCTTCGGCCGAATCTCCGGCGGCCAACGCGAGGATTCCGCTGAACCTCGCGACCGGTCCGATCAGGACGGTCGGCCATCCTGCAAGGGCAATCTCGTCGGCGTGCCCGGCAAGTAGCCCGCGCAGGAGCGGAATCAGGCGGGCGATCTCGTGAGTGCCGACCTGAGCCTCAGTCAACGCTACACAGGATTCCGCAAGCAGCGACAAGGTCGGCACCGCCCACCCGTGCGGTGGCAGTGCGGCGAGGTCAGCCATCTCGTCGACCAGTGCCGTGAGCCCGTCCACCGCCTCGTCGTAGTGTCCTGCTTCGCAGTGGGCCAGGACCAGCCCGGCGGTCCAGATAGGAAAATACCCATGCTGTTCAACCCCGTCGGCCATACCGGAGCCGAACAGATCCGCCATTTTTCCCTGCTCGCGCAGCAGCCAGTAGACCTGACCCATCCAGGTCTGCCGCAACGTGCCGGCCGGCACGACGAGGCTGGCTTCCAACTCCTCGACTGCGGGTTGGGATTCGCCGGATATCCGCCTCGCGGCTGCATCGAACCTGCCAAACCAGAGGTCGAGTACAATGTCCAGGGTATTTTGTAACCACCGCCCGAGAGGCCGGTGGTTCTGGGCGACATAGCGACGGTGGTCGTTGACGGTGGACAACGCGCTTGGGACACGGCCGAGCCTGAGCTGGTCGATCGCCAACGCAACCAGGGCTTCACTGCGGAAGTAAACGGACCGGGCACGGATGCTCGCGTCGTGAAGCTGCTCGGCTATACCGACGAGCTCCGCTGGCGCCGCGAAATCATAGAGGCCCCAGCGGCATTCGTTTAACACCTCGCACCGCACGGCGGGGTCGTAGTCGGGCGCCAGTTCCCGCAGCGTGTCGCGAGCCAGGGCCACCCCGGGTCGGATATGGATGCCGGCTTCAGGACTGTCCTGAGGCACTGCCATCGTCAACTTGTGCGCAAGGTGGGCGCGCAGCCGCAGGCGCAGGGCCGTCGAGTCCTCATCAGGGTTGTCTTCCAAGGCGGCAAGACTGCTCCGGATGATCTGCAGGAGTTCGTGGTCAACCTGACCGGGGTCGGACCATCTGCGGGCCAGTTGAATCGCCGCTGCCGCCTGCGCCGCCGGCAGATTCTGACTCTCGGCCGCATAATACGCCTGTAAGTACTGCTGGCCGGCCTCGTGCATATCGCCGATATCAGCCCTAGCATCGCCCAAGGTAATCAACAGGCCAACTCGGATAGCTGACTCGCAGGGCAGCCGAAGACCTGTTTCGGCCCACACCACGGCCGCATCCGTCCCGAATCCACCCATTTCCGCCCGGGCTGCATCGAGGCAAGCCGCCGCGACCTGCTTCTGCGGCAGGTCCCTTCCCGCGGCGCGGGCATGGCGTGCTCGCCGCACCGGCAGCGCAGGATCGACCCAGCCAGGTGATCGAGTCCGCTCTCCGAACACTGCGAACGCCCTGGCATGCAGCCATCGGGTAAAGGCCGGGTCCCGCTCAACATCCGCGAGGACCTCTTCGCGCCGGATATCATGACGAAAGCGGACACCATCGTGTGACTCGACAACCCGGGTGGCCACGGCGGCCACCTGCTGGCGATCGGCTTCTTCCTCGTCCAGGCCAAGCATCTGAGCAACCAGCGTGGTATCGATCTCCTGACCAACGCTGGTGATCGCCGCGGCCGCAAGCCAGAGCAACGGGTCGGAGGACTGACCCGGCCGAAGCTCAAGCAGGACAGCCGGTCCCCTGCCTGCTTCCGTCACCTCGCACAGCCGCAGCGGGAGGCCGCCGGTGACGCGGACAACTTCGGCAACCTCCGCCCCGGTCGGCTCACGGTCCCACATCTGATCAAGCCATTGGTGCACATCCTTCGGGCGCAGTGCGGACAGGAGCAGTGGTGGGATGATGTCACGCGACAGCTCGGGGATGTCGCGCCACCCCTCGCCCGGCCTGCCCGCGAGAACAAAGCCGACCGGGACGTGGCCGAGTCTTCTTCTGACACTGCCCAGCAAGTCGTGTGCGACCGGACTGAACAGGTGGACGTTGTCGAATACGACGAGAAGGCCCCGGCCCCGCGCGATCAGGAGTAGCAGTTTGCAGAACATGGAAGCGAGCTGCTCAGGGTCACGTTCGCGCCCCGGTGGGGCGGGCGTCGCGACGGCCGCCGCAGACAGAAAGTCGGTCAGGATCTTGTACTCCGCAGGCCTGAGCGGACCGGGTCCGGTGGACAGGTCACGTCGCGCGCACGCCCACAACGTGCCAATGAGGAAACGCCATGGTTGCAGGTCATCGAGTTCCTGACACGTGATCACATCCATCTGCACCCGCGTACCGTCCGCAAGTTGTGCCAGTTCCCGCAACAGCCGAGTCTTGCCGACTCCGGCCGCACCACGAATGGCCAACAAGGCTGGCGATCCAGCCGCCACCCGGTCGAGTAACGATGCGGCAACAGCAATCTCCCGCTGTCGGCCGATCATTATTCCCGGGCTGCCTCGCCCGTGCTCCCCCAAGACGCCGTTCTGCCGTTGGTGCACATCAACACCGTCGTCATGCGCGGCCAGCAGGTCACAAGCGCGGCTTACAGCATCGTCATGGCCAATCCGCTCGCGACGCGACACAATGACCTCCTCCGCAGCAGCTACGCCCTCGTCCCGCAGGGTGACGAGAAAACGCAGGAGCCAGACTGCGTCCGTGTCACCCTGCCCGATGCCGATGGATGCGCTGGCAAGAAATGCTGCATCCTCGTAACGGCCCGACCGTAACGCAAGCTGGGCAACACTACGGACAAGGTAGGCCCGCTGCTTTTCGAGCCGATCACGAAAGTCACAGCAGACCCCTGGCAGAGTCCAGTCCCTGCCGGTGGTGTCGAACGGGCCACCACCCCATCCACTCGCGGCCGTCAGGAAGACGTCCAAGGCCGCCGCGACGCTGCCACGCTCGAGCAGCTCCCGGCCCTGCCGTACATGTGCCACAAACCTGTGGGCATCCACGGCCGCCGAATGGGTGCCCCGTGATACCTCCGCCAGCTCATACCCACGTAGTTCCCGAGCGAACCGGACGTCCAGCCCGCCACGTCTGAGTTTTGCGCGCAGCCTGGAGATGATCGGCGACAACCCGTCGGCTTCCGGTATCTCGTCGTCCTCCCAGATCGCGGATACCAGTGCGTCCCGCCGTACCGGCCCGCCGGCCGCGACCAACACCGCCAACGTCTGCGCCTCCTGCGGCGCGATTTTCTGCGGTCTCCTGTCGATCACAATGTCAACACGACCGAGCACCCTGATCTCGACATCAGCCATGTCCACCAACCTTGCAGCTTGAGGTCCGCGACCGATCCGGCCCTCGCAAGGTTGCCGCAAGGACCGCCCCACACAGTGGTACCACGACCGAAATCCCGCTGGACGCGACCAGCGACTCAAGCATATGAGGTGGGCCGAACAGTGAACATCGAAAACTTTTCGACCAGTGGACTGAATGAACACCAGATGAAACAGATCCAAGCGGACGTGCAACATGAGCGTGCGGTCCAGGAAGGTCGTCCACTCAGTGCCACCATCATGGGAACAACTGGGGTGGGAAAATCCTCGTTGTTCAACGCCCTGTTCGGCACCGACTTGGCGACCGGCGACGTCCGACCGGTCACCAAGGTGCCTGAACCGGTCTCCGTAGTCGGCATCTCGGGACATTCCATGATTTTCTGGGATATGCCAGGCATAGGCGAGTCTGGCAGCGCCGACACGCGTTATCTGAAAATGTACCAGAAAAAGCTGATAGAATCTGATATTGTCATCTGGGCAATTCACGCGGATAACCGATCAACCACGTACGACCAGCTGTGCCTCGGCAAGATGCTGAACGCCGTCGCCCCGTCACAACAGCTGAGTCTGATGAGCAAGCTGACTTTCGTGCTCACGAAGGCCGACATTCTGACCCCGCCGCCATGGGTTTTCGACATGCACGGTGAAACGGGATCGTTCGCGCCCAGCGGACGGCTCGCTGCCCGACTGGAGGAAAAATCCGCTTACTATGAGAGCGTCTTCCTGGAACCGTGGCACGACCTGCTGACGTCCAGCACCTACAACCACGCGCAGTTCGACGTCGCTGACAGCCGCCTGAGCTTCGACGAATACACCGTCCGTTACCATGGGCATTTCACCCAGACCGTGTGCGACAAGTATTCGGCACGCTATCCGGCGCATGCCGAAATCTTCTCCCGGCTACGCGATAATCATCGCGTCCTGCCCTGTTCGGCGTTGTTCCGTTTCAATCTACTGCCGTTGATGGTTACGGTCGTCAACAAGCTCGGGCCAGGAGCCGTCTTCCGCTTCCAACGACTCCTCGACGATATCGACAGAGTCACCGACGTACCGGTGGACGCGGTCCGCGGATACGGCAACTTCGTGATCTGGGACGCCAAACGCGGACGCAAGGCGTTCGACCTCCAGAATCTTTCCCTCAAAGCAGCCCGGTAGGAAGCAAGGAGAACAATCATGACGACACTGAGCGACGACGACATCATCCATGCGGTCAAGCAGCGGCGGAAGCAGAACACCGAATACCGCATCCAGCTTGACGTTGCGGTACAACGGAAGGACGAGCACGAGATCAGTCGTCTCATTCAGAAGGCAGTCAAGAAAGTCTTGGGTATCATCGTGGACGTGACCTTCGACATCGTCCGGGAGGTCTGGGACTGGCTGCGCGGGAAATAGCCATCGACCTGGCACATGCATGGTGGGCGTGGGTAGTCACCGCAGCCTGCGCCCACCATGTGTCGACCCCGTCGTTACCCTCGCAATAAACCAACCCTCGGAGTTCCGTATGCGTAAATTACGAATCCTGATAGCCGGACTCTTACTTCTGAGCATATTTGTCACGGTCCAGCAGTCGGCCAACGCGCAGGCGTCCGCATCCACCACCGTCACACTTTACCGAGTCGGCAGTATCGGCTGCGATGGCAATTCCCACAACGAACCCGCCGGCTCGGTCACGGTTACCCGCGCAGAATCTCAAATCACCGTTGGCATCAACGTAAACGACAACCTCTACCCCTCCCAACCCTTCACGGTCGAAGCGTGGGAGGAAGCGCCGGGTTGCTACCCGGACAACGACCTCGTTGTTCCCGGGGTCGGCCTGACGACAGACGCAGGGGGTTCTGGTTCGACCAGCTTCACTCTCCCGCTTCCGTATGTACAGCACTTTCCGAACGGCAGTACCGTGACGATGGGAGACGGCATTGGCACGGAACGACTGATCGTGGTCCTGGATCGGTCGGGTTCAACCGGTGCCGGGGATTCCTACGCCTCTGACCCGATCCCACTACCGGCGATCGACCAGCACGACGTGACGGCCGATTTCGCCAGCCAGTCCGAGTCAACTGGCCGCGCCACGCGGTTTGACGCCTCCGCGTCGTCCGTGCCGGCCGGATCGACCGCAACGTATTACTGGGACTTCGGCGATGGCACACCCGTAGTGTCCGCGTCGACTCCTGTGATCACGCACACGTACAGTTATACCAATACCGGGGCCAGGAACGTCTCGTTGACCGTGGCGTCCAGCCTAGGAATCCGCAATACCACAACAAAGCAGGTAAAGGTACCAGTGGACACCGTTCTCGTGCTGCTGAACGGCATCGCACCCCTCGGTGTAGCTTCCAAAAAAGGAGCATACGAACAGGTGGGCGGCGATACCTACCGCGATCTTCTGGCATTCCTCGGTTGCGGGAACGTACCTGCGGACAGTGTAACCGAGCAGTGCAACGACGGAGCCGGTGCGCGGCTGTTCTGGTCACCGTTCTCCTATCTCGGCCCGAACGGCCAGGCAGCGCCATTGCCCTACGGCGGCGCCGATACGCACAAACCGCTGGCGACAACTGCACAGTACCTCGATGATCAGGTCAGACAGATCCGAGCGAAACACCCCGATGCGAACCTGATATTCGTCGGCTACAGTGAAGGCGGTACCGTCGCGGCCCGATGGGCGGCGGCCAGGGACAGTTACAGCACTCCTGTGATCACTCTTGACTCGATGCTGTACGGATTCTGGCCCGAAAACCGGAGCACCTCCACAGCGGAGGACATCGCGGACTACTGTGGCACCTCACGCGGCGACAACCGTGTCGCAACACCAGGACCAACCAACGTGTTGTTCTACACGGTGTGCAACTCCTGGACGCTCGGCGGATTTCGCAGCGACGTATCCTATGACTGGCGCGCGGAACGGGTCTTCGGGACAGCTGGTGATTTCAGCCGTGTCGGCCCACTACAGTTGTTCAACGCCACAAACCGTAATGACGTCGTGGCTCCGCCATGGTGGAACGTCTCACCGTTGGCCGACGGGCACAAGGTCGTGAGCTGTCTGGAAACCGACCAGCTGAAACACGGCCATGGCTGCATACTCCAGTTTCCTGCCGCCCAGGCAGTCTTCAGCGGCATAACGGGAGTCGTGGCAAAGAGCCTGGGCTCGGCGAAGGAACTCAAAGCCCCGTCCGCAGCGGAGAGTGTCGAGGGCTGGGGTGACAGTGATCACATACAGCAGTTCTCGGGATTCACGACCGGTATCAGCGTCCCCAACAAGGCTTCGATCGTCGCGGTCGCGGAGTGGGGACAAGGTGAGGGTGCCGCGGTGAGCCAATTGACGTGTGTCGTCAAGCCTGCGGTCCCGGTTCAAACCGTTGACCTACAAAGCACGAACTGGCGCTCCCACTCATATGTCGTATTCTGGCGACCTAGCACGCTTCCAGTCGTCATGGCGAGCCGGGTCCGTGTCCTGCCGTTTGCTGACACCACCCGGTTCCAAGCTCAGGTGTCGGCGCCAGACCTGGGATTGCTCTTTACGTCAAACCCCTGCGGCTAATCCGCGGTCCGTACAGGTGGAAGCGAAGCCACGGTCATGCCCTAATTCGACCATGACCGTGGCTTGCCCATCATCGACGGTAAGTCCCGCTGGTGTCCGTGGTCGTGAAGAAAGTCTTCGATAGTGGCCAGGTAGAGGTCCCGCCGCCGCTGATCGGTTGGCACTGACCGGTGGCACTGTCATGCTCGGCGGTGGACATTGTGCGCTTTGGGGCTGTGCCGCGTGGTCCGGCCGGTGGACCGGCTACCCGCCGTCCAGCGGGACGACGCACAGCCGAGCCGCGATGTCCTCGACCTCCGCCGCACCCTGCGCAACATCCATGACGAGGTCGAACGCCGCGTCGTCGGTCAGGTCGACCAAGTGGCCGTTGATGTCAAGGAACACCACGGTCGCCAGCCAGGCGAGGCGCTTGTTGCCGTCGACCAGAGCGTGGTTGCGGGCGACTGAATGCAGCAACGCGGCGGCCTTGAGCGCAAGGGTCGGATAGGCGTCCTGCCCGAAGGCGCTCGACCGGGGGCGGGCCGTCGCCGCGTCAAGCAGACCGATGTCGCGCACCGGACCGGCGCCCAGGTCGCGTACCAACATGAGCAGGTCCTCCAGATCGAGATACGCGACGCGACTCACACTGTGCCCAACCGGATGAGCACATCCCCCCATCGATCGATCATGCGGTTGGAGCTGTCCCGTACCCGGGCAGTGTGCCCAGCCCGCTCGTAGCGCTCCAGGACCGCACGCCGGATGATCTCCTGCCGGGAAATGCCTTCGCTGGCGGCCAGTGCGGTCAGGGCGTCTTCGAGCTCTTGGTCGGTACGCACCGTAAAGGCCATGCCGAGATGATACCGCCCCGATACCAGAAGCCGGTCGTGCGGACGAGTGCGTCCGCGACGGGTGCAGCGGTGACGCCGCGACCGCGCTGTTCCCGGCCTGGCTTCCCGACGCGGAGCTACTCGACGGTCCGGCCGGCACGGGTCAGTCTTGCTGCCCGCCGTACGGGTCGCGCAACGCTCGATCCGCGTGCGCACCGCGAACCGACCGCTGCGCCTGTGCCATCGGCCCCGCTGCGACATAGTGCTGCGTCCGGCCGTGCCCGACCTCTTCGATCAACCCGGCCTTCTTCAGCCCCGCCAGGTCACGGATCGCCTGATCGGGAGTCAGCCCCTCGTCCCGGGCATAGGTGCCGCGCCGCACCCCGCCCGGACGAATGCCTGCGTACAGCGCGGCGACCCTCCGCTCCCCCACACCAGCCCCGGCCGGTACCGGCCGGGTGACCGTTCCAGCTCACTGCGCATCATCGTGAAGTGCAGCACCGACAGCAGCATCGGATGGTAGGTGAACACCTCGAACCGGGCTGCCTGCTGCACGTAGGTCAGCGCGTCCGCGTAGCCGGCGATCGCCGCGCGGGTCTGCCGGTCGTGCGGTGTCGCCATCTCCTCGCACTCGGCCGCGACCGCTGCGTCCCCGTCGTCATCGACGATTTCCCAAACCTGGCCAAGGCCAACCCGAGCCTGCCGTCCGTCATCCAGAACGCACTCGCCCCGCTGCGCACGGAACGGGACACCAGCCCGCTATTCAGCGAGGCCCGGTATCTACTCGCCGACGAGGACAACAGCACATCGTCCGTCCTACGCAGACTCGCCCTCAGCCAGGCGCGGCAACGGCCAGACCTTCCTGGCTCGCGGCGGCGGACAGGCGCTTGTCATAGGTGACGAGGACGAGTGACGGTACGTCGAGCCGGAGTGCCGTCGCGAGATGAATGGCGTCCAACGAGCGCAGTAGTGGATCGGTCAGGGCCGCGGCGGAGGCGAGGATCGACTGCTCGACGGGCACGAGCATGACTCGCGACAGCACGTCGGATACCCGTGGGAGAGCAGCCGGGTCGCTGCGGCGCACCGCTCGCGTCACTTCGAGCATGGCCAGCGCGGACGACACCGCCGGTCGGGACCGGGCCGCCAGCCAGGAACGTAGCGCAGGCGTCTCCGGCTCCGGCCGGGTCAATTTCACCAGAGCGCAGGAATCAAGATAAATCACATGGATTCCTCGCGTAGTTCCGCAATCACCTCGGCTGCATCGCGACCATCCCAACTGCCGGTGGGCGTCGGCTCCGGGAGGTCGGCCAGGCTCGCTGTCGGCGCGGCGACCCGCCCCTCGGCCAGGAGCTGGTCCAGGTAGTCGCTGCCTGTCTGGGCCAGTTCGGGCATCAGCCTTGCCCAGGGCCTTCCATTGCGAGTGATCATGATCGTCTCTCCCTCATGGGCGCGATCAACCCAGGTGCCTACGGCATGGCTGAGATCCCGCATGCTCACAGCAGTCATACCTGGAGTCTAACAACTGTTAGACACCGTCCGGCCGATGTGGTGCCCGCCGGCGGATCGGACGTCAGCCACGGCGCAGACGTCGGACGGCCCGGAGTTCGGACGGACGCTGTACAGCACGCACCGCCACCAGGGCAGGATCTGTCATAGGTGTAGTTATCATAGGTCTGATTCTGTGAAATAAAGAGTCTGGGAGATCGTTGCGATGCAGGTGCTGCACAGGCCGGACGACATGTTCGACCGGGAGTCCGAGTGGAGAGCCCTCGCCGATTTCGCCACCGATCCCGGCGCCGGAGCCACGCTCGGTGTCGTGTCCGGCCGCCGACGCCAGGGCAAGACCTTCCTCCTGCGGGCGCTGTGCCAGGCGACCGGCGGCTTCTACTTCGCCGCCGACGAAGCCGCCGACGGCGAGTCGCTCCGCCGGCTCGGCGCCGATCTCGCCGACCACCTCGACGTCCCAGCCCCACTGACCTTCCACACCTGGCACAGCGCCGTCGACGCCCTGCTCGCACTCGGCCGCGACCGCTGCGTCCCCGTCGTCATCGACGAGTTCCCATACCTGGCCAAGGCCAACCCGAGTCTGCCGTCGGTCATCCAGAACGCACTCGCCCCACTGCGCGCGGAACGGGACACCAGCCGCACCCGTCTCCTGCTGTGCGGATCAGCCATGTCCTTCATGGGCCGGCTACTCGGGGGCAACGCACCGCTGCGGGGACGCGCCGGCCTTGAGCTCGTCGTACCGACCCTGGACTACCGCCTCGCCGCCGAGTTCTGGGGAGTCGACGACCCGGTCACCGCCCTCAAGGTCAACGCGATCGTCGGGGGCACCCCGGCCTACCGCCGGGAATTCGCCCGCGACGACGTGCCCGCGGGCCCCGACGACTTCGGCCCCTGGGTCATTCGCACCGTGCTCTCCCCCACCAGCCCGCTGTTCCGCGAGGCCCGGTATCTACTCGCCGACGAACCGGACCTGCGCGACACGGGTCTGTACCATTCGGTGCTCGCGGCGATCGCGGCCGGCAACAGCAGCCGCGGCGGCATCGCCTCCTACCTGGGCCGCAAATCCGGTGACCTGGCACATCCGCTGACCGTCCTCGAGGACTGCGGCATGATCACACGTGAACCCGACGTCTTCAGGAACAACCGGACCAACTTCTGGATCGCCGAACCGCTCCTGACCTTCTACCACGCGGTGATGCGCCCGATCTGGTCCGACCTTGAGTACACCCGCGACGCCACCGGACTATGGCAACGCAGCCAGCGCAGGTTCGTCGGCAACGTCCTGGGCCCGCACTTCGAACACATCTGCCGCCACTGGACCCGGCATCTGGCACCGGCCGGGCGTTTCGGCGACTACCCCAACCGCGTCGGCGCGGGAACCGTCAACGACCCGGCCAACAAGACCAGCCACGAACTGGACGTCGTCGCGTTCGGTCTCGACGACGACAACCACGCACCACTGATCGCGATCGGGGAGGCGAAGTGGGGTGAGACCATGGGTATTGGCCATCTCGAGCGACTCCGCCGGATCCGCGCCCTACTCGTCACGCAGGGACGTCTCGGAGCCCAGAGCGCGAAGCTTGCCTGCTACAGCGGC
This sequence comes from Protofrankia sp. Cr2, assembly GCF_963555885.1. Lineage (NCBI taxonomy): Bacteria > Bacillati > Actinomycetota > Actinomycetes > Frankiales > Frankiaceae > Protofrankia > Protofrankia sp. Cr2. Next base: position 39,012 of record NZ_CAUVXG010000012.1, on the reverse strand, counting down.
GCCGGGTTCAGCGCTGAACTCCGGGGAGTCGCCGCGCAGGACACCGGCATCGTTCTGGTCGGCCTCGACGATCTCTACCGGAGGTCTTGACCGGGCGACTTGCCGATCGCTGGCGCAGATCCGGCGCCACCGACGACGCGATCGAGGGAGTGGACGTCGTCACCCGGCACGCGCCTTCCGGCCGGGTCGCCGCGTAGAGCGCGCAGACCTACGGGTGGCAGACGTCTCGCCGATGCCGGATGGAGTGGATCTCTACCAGGTGCTTGGCCTCGTCGATCCGGTAGATGACGCGGTAGGTCCCGCGGCGGGCCGAGTAGAAGCCGTCGAAAGGCTCGTCCAACGGCTTCCCGACCCGGTGAGGGTTCACGGCGATCGCTCGCTGGATCGTCTCCAGCGCGGCGGCCGCGACCTCCAAGGGCAGGTCCTCGTGGAGGTTTCTACGTGCCCTGCGCGGCAGCGCGACCTCGTAGGGCGCGCCGCTGGCGACCATCACCCGCCCCCGGCGCGCCGCTGTTCCAGTTCGGCCCGGACCTCGCCCAAAGCGAAGACGTCGCCGGCCGCGAAATCCTCCCGCGACTGCCGCAGATCCGCGAGAGCCTCGTTGTCCGACAAGAGGTCGAGGGTCTCCCGCATCGACTCGTACTCCGCGACAGAGATCAGCATCACATCCGCGCGCCCGTTGCGCGTGATCGTGAAGTGATCATGCTCTCTGGCTACCCGCTCCGCCAGCTCGGCAATCCGGGTCTTCGCCTCGGTGATCGGTATGGTCTCCATGAGGGCCACAATAGCGACCGGTCATTATTCTGACCGCTCTGGCGACCGGGTGGCCTGACTCCCGCCGTAGGTCCGCCGCCCACCCGCCAAGCTCGCCGACGTCCCGGATCGCCAGCGGGCCGACTGGCCGCGGTCGAGCCACCCTTCGTGGGTGCTAGGTCGGCCATGACGTTCTGGCGCGAAGTCAATGCGCAGCTCAAAGCAGGCGTGCTGATGAACGGGTCTGCTCGCATACTGGGCGCGGCCCATGAGCAGTACCCAGCAAGCCGCGTGTTCAAAGGCGGTCGACCACGGCCAGAAGGCAGATGGTCGCTTCCTTCAAAACCCTCGGTGCGCTCGCAGGGAAACCGCTGATCCGATGCGCGACCTACTGGGCGGCACCGTCAAGGATTTCGGCGAGCTCTGCGGGGCGGCTGAACATCGGCCAGTGCCAGGTAGGTAGCTCGGTGTACCGCCAGGTGTCTCCGGCCATGTGCCGGAGGGCGGGCACGGTTGCCGCCATGGCGCGGACCTGTTCGATCGTGAAGGTGCAGAGGATCGCCAGCCGGGGCAGCTTCTCCCACTTGCCGGTCAGCCGTGCCGGTGAGGTGGCGGTCGCCCAAGGCTGCGGGACCGAGCTGGTGGTGAGCGCTTCAATTGCCGCATCGTCGACGTCGGGGACGGAGGCGGCGAGCGCCGCCCACGGGGGCGGCGGTAGCTGCCAGCCGTCGCCGTAATTCGCGACGAGTTCTGCATTGGCCGTCTGCTGCTCGGGCGGTGTGAAATCGTTTTGCGACATGCCGTCGGGCAGAGGACCGGTGTCGACGTAGACGAGTTGCTCGATGCGCTCGGGGAGCCGGTCGGCGGCTCCGGTGATCACCAGACCGGCGTAGCTGTGTCCGACGAGGATCACGTCGTGTAGGTCGCACGAGGCCAGCAGGTTCACCACGTCGTCGATGTGGGTTTCCAGGTCGGTATCGGGCTGCGCCTGGCTCGCACGCTCGGCCATGCCGGTAAGGGACACCGGATGCACATTGTGCCCGCGCTCGCGCAGCGGTTGAGCAACGGGGCACCAGGCCCATGCGCCGAGCCAGAATCCGGGAACCAGTACGTAGGTCGCCATGTGATCAACGTAGAGTCGATACCGGACAACATCCGACCGGATTGGTGGAGAATCTTGGCCCGGCCCACGGCGCGCGTGCTCACTCTGCTTGGGCTGTTGCAGGGTGGTGGCCAGCACACGGTCGGTGAAATCGCTGAGCGTCTCGGCGTCGATGAGCGGACCGTACGCCGCTACGCCGAGCACCTTGCCGACCTCGGCATCCCGATTGAGGCCCATCGCGGCCGCTACGGCGGCTACCGGCTGGCGCGTAGCTACAAGCTCCCGCCACTCATGCTGACCGACGACGAGGCCATCGCGGTCGTGCTCGGCCTCACTGCCGGCCGCCGCTCCGGGCTACTGACCACCGAGGTCGCTGCGGCCGATAGCGCGATGGCGAAGCTGCAACGCGTCCTGCCAGGCGCACTGGCGAACCGCTTGGGCTCGCTGCTGTCCACCACACGGTTCACCGCGCCCAGCCGTGTGGGTGTCCCGCCCGGGGCAACCGTCCTGCTTGAGCTCGCCGAAGCCGCCCACCAGCGGCGCACCGTCACCATTGACTACACCGCATGGGATGGGCGCAGCGGTCAACGCTCGCTCGACGCGTATGGGCTCGTCTTCCACGCTGGCCGCTGGTACGTAACGGGGCGCGACCATCTCCGAGGTGAGGTCCGCACATTCCGGCTCGACCGCATCGCCCAGGTCCGTCCGGCTGACGGCAGTTACGACGTACCATCCGGCTTCGACCCCGCCGAACACGTGCTGGCGGGAATCGCAGCCGTTGCCTGGAAGCATGAGGTTGCCGTGGTATTGCATACCACGCCCGACGAGGCGAAACGACGGCTGCCACCAACCATCGGCACACTGACCGAACGGTCCGACGGGGTGTTGTTGAAAGCCCGAGTCGAAAGGCTCGACGGTATGGCCCAGATGCTCGCCGGACTCGGCTGGTCCTTTACCATCGACAAGCCCGACGCCCTTCGCGTGGAAGTCGCCGCCCTCGCCGATCGGCTCAAGGCCGCCGTGGCGTCCCGCCCCTCCGGAAGGTGAATCTGGCCGGGTTCACGCGGTTCAGGGCGGTGTGTTTTCTCCGTGTAGACCAGAGCGAACGACTGCAACGGGAGTAGATCGGAGTCCCATCGCGGGGGCATAGTACTACAGCCACAGTGATCGCCGCGTGG
>NZ_CAUVXG010000012.1:33229-35443 GCF_963555885.1 Protofrankia sp. Cr2 | reverse complement strand
GAACGGGCTGTTGTCGAAGAACGAGCGTAAGAACGGGTGGACGCTCGCCGAGCACGCCAAGGACCGGGGGCCGCAGAAGATGCAGCGCCTGCTGAACGAATACGCCTGGGACGCCGACGGCGTACGTAACGTCATCCGATCGTATGTCATCGACCACCTGTTCGAGCCCGACGGAGTGCTTGTCTTGGACGAGACGGGATTCATCAAGAAAGGACATGCATCAGCGGGCGTCCAACGTCAGTACAGCGGGACCGCGGGGCGGATCGAGAATTGTCAGGTGGGTGTCTTCGCCGTCTATGCGTCCGGCCGGGGGCGGGCGTATGTCGACCGCGAGCTGTATCTGCCGGAGATCTGTGGAGGCGGCCAAGCTCCTGATCTGGCCCGACTCTGTTGAGTTGGAAGGGTTGGAATCCACTGCGGACGTCTTAATCGTTGTGGATACTGCTAATGCGATAATGGAGGGGGATGCCTACCTTGGCGTGCCCGGGGGCAAGGATCGCGCCTGGACAGAGCTCGTGACGCGCGTGCGTCGCCATACTCCGTAGGGGCAGTGGTACAAGCACAGATAGACCGAACACCCGCCCACTAGCAAAGCGCTCATCTGCTACTTGCTGGTGGGTGCTTTGCTTTATATGGGGTTCAGTACGGCAGAGGTGGCTTGGGCCGGTAAGAAACCGTTCACACCGAGAATATCGGGCCAGTGTAGTATGTTTGCGATGTCCACCCTACTTATTGTTCACCATACGCCGTCGCCCACAATGCAGGCGATGCTAGAAGCAGTATTGTCCGGTGCGCGGGATGACGCCATTGAGGGTGTGACCGTGGAAGTCCGGCCTGCGCTGGCTGCCACGGCGATTGATGTGTTGGCCGCCGACGCCTATTTGCTGGGGACGCCGGCCAACATTGGGTATATGTCCGGCGCGCTTAAACATTTTTTCGATCAAGTATTTTATCCGGTTTTGGAGGCGACCGTGGGCCGCCCTTATGCGCTCTACGTCCACGGCGGGAGCGACACCACCGGGGCAGTCCGGGCGGTGGAGATAATTGCGACCGGCCTACGCTGGCGCAAGCTCCGGGAGCCTGTGACCGTGACGGGCACCCTGGACCCTCCGGCGCGCGAGGCGTGTTGGGAACTGGGCGCGATGGTGGCGGCAAGCCTGCTGGAGTAGGAGGAGCAGCACAGACGGTCACTTTTCCATGATCGCCCCCACCCCTACGTTAGCGATGGTGCTGCGACGCCGTTTACTATCCGCGTCTGGGTTCTACCGTTGGGCGACCATGCGCCCTATACGTGCACGGCAACAACGACACGATCGGTGCGGTGCGGGCGGTGGAGTCGATCGCTACCGGCCTGCGCTGGCGGCGGTTGCGCGAGCCGGTGACAGTGATCGGTACCCCGGACGCCAAGGGTCAGGATGCCTGCTGGGAGCTGGGCGCCAGCACGGCGGCGAGCCTGATGCCGTAACGCTCGGGTCTGGTTGGGCACCGAGGATGCATTCATGCGCCATGCATGAATGCATGGTAGCGTGGACATATGAGCGAGTCCGCCGACCTGGGCATCATCCAGGTGCGCGATGTCGACCCGACGACGCTCGCGGTCCTCCGCGAGCGCGCTAGATCGCTCGGCCAGTCACTGTCCGGGTACCTGCGGGACCTGATGGATGCCGACGCGGCCACGGAGACCAACGCCGAGGTCATCGCCCGCATCGCCCGCGACAGGGAACCGGTGGAGCTCACCATGGACGACATCCTCGCGGCGCGCGACGAGGGATGGCGTTGACCCTCACGTACGTGGTTGACTGCTCGCTCGTCATTGATGTGCTGTCCGTCCGCAATGGCGACGAGGTGCTCCGGCAGCGCCTGTCCGCCCCGCGCACGCTGCACGCCCCGCACCATCTCGACGTCGAGGTCGCGTCAACAGTCCGCGGGCTTGCCGCCGGAAAGAAGATCACTGACCATCGCGGCGAGCAGATGCTGGCTGACTACGCGCGCCTGCGGATCACCCGTCATCCGGTCTGGCCCTACCACCCCCGGATATGGGAACTGCGGCACAACCTCGGCGCCTACGACGCCGCCTACATCGCGCTCGCCGAAGCACTCGGCTGCGCACTGCTCACAGGCGACACCAAGCTCAAGAACGCTGCCGGACACCGCGCGACGGTCATCGTCACCCGGTAGCAGAAGCGGGCAGGTGGGCCTCATGCGACACTTAGT
>NZ_CAUVXG010000012.1:5821-33085 GCF_963555885.1 Protofrankia sp. Cr2 | reverse complement strand
AGCGTTACTGTCTGACGCACCCGACTTTCCGCAAGTTCTGCGACACGGTCTACTATCCGATCTTGGACGCCACTGTTGGTCGGCCGTACGCCTTGTATGTCCACGGGAACAACGACACCGCCGGCGCAGTGCGTGCGGTGGAGTCGATCGCGACGGGCCTACGCTGGAAGCGCCTTCGCGACCCGGTCACGGTGATCGGCCCCCCGGACGCCGCCGCCCGCGAGGCTTGCTGGGAACTTGGCGCCATGTCGGCCGCGAGCTTGGCCACCTGGCGGGGCAGCGTAATACTCTTACTTTGAGAAGTAGGAGGCGTCGATGCGGATCACGTCCAAGGCTCAGGTGACGATCCCGGTAGAGATCCGGGAGAAGGCCGGCCTCCTCCCGGGCAGCGAGATAAAGATCATTTTTGATGACGACGGCGTCCACATCGTGCGCATGGAGTCAGGTCTGGGCGATGGGCGCGGCCAGCGCATTGTGCACCGGCTTCGTGGCACGGCTCCCCCTGGCATGTCCACCGATGAGATCATGGCGCTTACCCGCGGCGAGTGACACCCGTCCTGGTTGACAGCAACGTGCTACTCGACCTACTTGGTGACGACCCCCGGTGGGGCGACTGGTCCGCCGATGCGATCGCGGCGGCCGCGGACGAGGCACAGCTCGTCATCAATCCTGTTATCTACGCGGAGGTCTCCGTCCGCTATCCGCGGATAGAGGATCTCGATGACACGCTCCGGCCAGAGGTATTTCGACGAGACAGCCTCCCGTACCCGGCGGCCTTTCTTGCCGGCAATGCCTATACGAACTACCGCCGACAGGGTGGGACGAGGACGTCGCCCCTGCCAGACTTCCTGATCGGCGCCCACGCGGCCGTCGCCGGCTATCGGCTGCTTACTCGCGACGCCGTCCGGTACCGGACGTACTTTCCGAAGGTCGAACTGATCGCACCCTGATGTTCGGCGCCCCAGACGCGGCCGCTGCGAAGCCTGCTGGGAGCTCGGCGCGGCTACCTCCGCGGCCCTGATGCCCTGATGGGTATGCGGGCGGGGCGGCGGCGATCCACTCACCGTTGTCGGCGACCTGTCCGCCGCCGATCGTGAGGCCAGTTGGGAACTCGGCGCCACCACGGCGGCGAGCCTTGTGATGTAGGGCGCTGCAGTGACGGCCACGCGGGGCGGTGGATGCCAAATTTTGGCATGCAGACTGCCATAGACGCCGCCGGGCGCGTCGTCATCCCCAAGGCGCTGCGCGATGCTCTCGGGCTCACGGCGGGTCAGCCGCTGGAGATCGCGGAGCGAGACGGACGGCTTGAGATCGTGCCGGCGCCGACACCGATGAAGTTGGTGGACGAGGGCGACGGTGTGGTTGCCGTAGCCGAAGGGGACATGCCGGTGCTGACCTCTGACCTGGTACGGGCCACGCTGGAGCGAACCCGGCGATGAAGGCCGTCGACACCGAGGACGGGACAGTTCACACGGCGACCGTCCTCGCAGTTACGGGCGGGAAAGCATCGAGCAACACGGATCACGATGACGCGGCAGACATGCACCCGGGCCAGCCGCGAACGACGGCATCCTCAAGGAGAAAACACAAAGATCCGCTATGGGAATGCCCTGGTCAACACCTGCAAACGGATTTCCAGCACCGACAGGGTTTCAGGCACTAATAGCCTCGACGCATCCCTTGATCACATCTGGCCGGACGCCGAGGCGGTGGATCTCGCCAACGTAACTGTGACCCGTCCGGGGTGCGGTCAGCCGCCCTGGTCGCCGAGCCTGCCGGCACCGGCTCGTGCCAGCAGCGGGTCGAGGGCCTCGACCGACAGCGCGAAGATCCCGGCTGCGATCGCGGTGCCCTTGCTCGCCTCTGGCTGCTCCCCGATTGTCAGGATGCCGATCACTTCCCCGAAGGTATTGAACAGCGCGCCGCCGCTGGCCGCAGGCGGCATCACCAGACTGGTGCGGACGAGCTGGAGGTTCTGCTCGGGGAAAGACTCGAACCGTTCGACGGTGCCGTGACGCAAGGTCCGTGGCCCAGTGGCGGCGGGTGCTGGGCTGGCCCATACCCGGTCGCCGATGCGTACCAGTCTCGGGTAGCCCAGGCGGAGAGGGTGGCCCTGCGCAGGCTCGGTCAGTCGTACCAGCGCGACGTTGCTGTGGGAGGACTCGGGTAGGAATAGGCCTTCTACGGAGCGTGTGCCGGTGTCCAGACGGATTTCGATCTGTGCGGGCTCCATGGCTGTGGACCGGCCGTCGGACTGGTCGACTAGCCAGTGCCGGTTGGTGGCGACCAGCCGGTCCGAGATGAGGAATCCACTGCCAAGTACCTGGCGACCATTGGCGAGGGTACTCGCCACGACTACCAAGGCCGGCTCCGCATGCCGGAGGAACGCCGCGGGGTTGGCCGGGTCGAGTAGCGTCACCTGAAGAAGCTCACCGTGGTCGGTTAGAGCCTGCTGGTAGCGGTCGGCGTCGCCGACCGCCGCGAGGCAGCGCAGCAGACGGTCGAGGTCTTGCGGACGGTCGGGAACCGATGTTCCGAGCGCGTGCAGCGCATCGACATGGTCGCCGGCGTCGTGACGTTCCCTGAACCGGAGCAGCGGGTCGTGGGCTGTGACAGCGAATCGCACGAGTGCGGCGTTGTACTCCGTCAGCCGTGCCCACAGGGGGCGCAGCCGGCTCAACTGGCGTTCCAGCTCGGCTATAAGGTGCTGTGCGACAGTCGGGTCAGTCGGGTCCGATGCCCCGGTGGTACCTGTCGCACCGGTCGGCTTCCGCTCCAGGTACTCTTTCGCGTTCGCTACCACGTCCCGCAGGGTCTCCTGTATTTCCCGCAGTTCCTGCTCAAGCTCCATCTGGTTGGCTGGGTTGAAAATCTCGGTGAATACTCGCTCGGTCTCGGGATCCGGTTTCTCGTTTGTCGGTCGAAAGGCCGTCAGCCGGTCCTGAAACTCGGCCCAGAGCGCGTCGCCGTCTTCGCTCCCAGCTTCGATGACCACCTCACGTAGCCGGTCCACCTCGGCCCGCCGTCGTTCGCCCTCGCGTTGCTCCTGGTGGCGGCGCGTCATGGTGTCCCGCTCGATGGGTGAGAGCAGCGTGCTGTCGTTCACCCGTATCGACTTGGACTTTCCGGTTCCAACATCGTGTGCGGTGACCTCGAGCACACAGTCGGCGTCGATGGCGAACGTCACCTCGATCCGAGGCGTGCCACGTGGAGTGGGCGGGATACCGTCAAGACGGAACTGCCCGATCTTCGCCGAGGTGTCGAGGTCCCCGTTGAAGATCTCGATGTCTATCCCCGTCTGGTTGTCGTGATGGGTGGTGTAGGCGTTCTTCCGTTCAACCGGGATGTGAGTGTTCCGGCCGATGATCACCGAGAGATCTTCCCGGTTCTCCTCGTCAACGACCCGGATACCCAGCGGCAGCGGGGTGACATCGAGCAGCACCCGCTCGTTGATGGCGCCGGCAAGCACGGCGGCCTGAATAGCTGCGCCGGAGGCCACCGCCGTACGCGGGTCGGCCACCACCGTCTGTTGTAGCCCGAAAACCTTCTCGACCAGGCCTCGTACCAGCGGGGAAAGCATCGGCCCACCGACCAACACCAGATACTGTGGCTGGTCGATCAGCTCGTGTTTGAACGCGGCGCAGGCGTCCTGGAGGACCCGCAGGGGCTCTTCGAGAATCTCGGCGAGCCTGGCTCTGCTCAACTCTAGGCGCACGTTCCGGCCGTCGACGAAGCTCAGCAGCGAATAGTCGGCATCCTCCTGCGACGACAGGCAAACCTTCAGATATTCAGCCGCCACCTGCAACCGTTGCCGGGCAATACCCGTCGGCGGCACACGCACACCCTGCGTTAGCAGCTGCTCTGTCAATGCCCGACCGATAGCCTCGTCAAAGTCGTTGCTGCCATAGTTGTTGTTACCCCGCACCCGCTGCACGTCGTACAGGTTCTCGTCGACGTCGAGGAAACTGACATCGAGCGTGCCGGCACCCAGGTCGACGACCACAACCTGCCCGGTGAGACGGCGCTGCCGCGCCGCGCTCATGCAAGCGGCCGTCGGTTCATGGATCAGTCGGACCGCCCGCACCCCGGCGATGTCGCAGGCGTCACGAGTCGCGTGCTTCTGATTGTTGAGGAAGTAGGCGGGGATGGTGAGAACAACACGCTCACGACTGATCCGCAGGTCGTGGTGCTGCTCGGCCCAGGTGAGCCAATCGTCGTCTACCGCGCCGAGTTCGGCGCGGGCCAGCTCGCCGACCCGTTCCCGAACCTGGTCGGCTAGATAGCCCTCCACGAGTCCGCGTGCGTGGCGGATCAGGCGGGCCGCGACCTCCTCGGGCCGGTAGGAACGGTCCCGGATCCGGTAGACGGTGCGGGTGCCCATCCGCCGTTTCGCTCCGCGGATATGGCCGCGCACCCGGCTACCGAGGATCTCCTCCCCCCGCAGACCGACCAATTCATTTCCCTGGTCGTCCAGGCTCAGCGTCGACGCGAACTGCACCTCGCCCCGAGCCGGGCAGAGCACTGGATTCCCAGTCTGCCGGTCGTAAATCGCCGCGGTGCAGGTGGACGTGCCCAGGTCGAGACCCCAGATGCTGGCGAAGCGCTCCTCGATCTCGGACCGGGCCGAGGCCACCCATTGCGCGGCCCGCGCCTCGAAAGGGCGCCGGGCCTGGCTCGCCAAGGTTTCCAGCATCGTAGCGACCTCGGAGGCCAGAAACGACGGAATCAGGGCCTCGACCCGTAGCCGGCGCAGCTCGTTGGCGGCCCGGCTGGCCAACCCGGCGCGTTCGACCGCCTGCAGGCACAAGCGGACGAGCCGTTTGATATCGCCAGTGTGGCGGAGGCAATCGGCTAGCCGGGGGTCCTCGATGGCCTCGTCGCCGCGCCACTGGGTGAGACAGCGGGCGGCGGCGGCGTACTCCCCGACGGCGACGAACAGCCCGGTCGCCTCCTCGAGCCGCCCCGCCTCCTCATATAGCCGGGCAGCCGCCACCGGGTCGCCGCCGGCCTCGAGCGAGGCGGCACGGGTAGCCAAACCCTCCGCCGTGTGGTCGTCCTCGAGCACCCGGTCGGCCTGCCCGAACTGTCCAGCCCGACGGTAGAAGCGGTGCGCCCGGTAGCTGTCACCGCCGTCCTCGGCCCGCCGTGCTGCTTCGGACCATTCACCGGCCGCCTCCTCGAACCGACTCCAAGCCGCGTAGGCGGCGGCTTGTTCAGCGGGCGATGCCCGCTGAACAAGGTCACCGAAGTGCCGCCGGCCCGCGACGCTGACGGCGGCCCGCAGCCCGGAGAGCTCCTCCCGACGGTTCGCCAGGCTCCCGCTCACCGGCGCCGCCCGCTGCAGGTGGCCGACCAGTTCCTGGACCCGTCGGGCGGCCTCGTGGAATTCCTGCCGTTCGATGAGGGCGTCGACGTCCGGGAGGCAGAGTCCGACCAGCCGGGCGAGACGATCGGCCGCGTCGTCAGGGCAGTGTGTCAGCGCCTCGCCGACCTCCCCGAGCCGTTCGTGACACTCGCTCACCCGCTGCCACCGGCCGGCCGCTCGGTACTGGGCGAGCGCGCCGGCATACTGCCTGCCGCCGAACAGCAGATCACCGGCGCGCTCCGCCAATGCTGGGAGCATTGGCGAGTTGATCCTGCCGGCCAGTTCCAGCCCGGCCTGCACGTCGTCGATCAGCGCCGAGCGCAGACAGCACTCGACGGCTGCCCGTTGCCGGACGGCCGTGTCGGCCAGCCGCACGGCGTCAGCTCCCCGGCCCAAAAACAGCCTGACCTCGAACAGCTCAGGTAGAAACGCCACGGGCAGATCCGCGAAGAAGGACGACCAGACGTGAGCATCCCGATCCAACGAAGTGTGCGTCACATAATCCTGCAGCACCGCCGTCAGCACGCCGATGTCGAGCAGGTACCGGTCCTGCCAGTCCAGCAGATGGGCTACGAGAGGGCCGGCGTCCCGCTGTCGGCCGAGCATGTTGGCCAGCCGGTCGCGCGCGACGGTACGCGGCGCTTGCAGCCCTAACCGCTCCGCCAGCCCTAGGACCACGGTCAAAACGTCCTGGTCGCCCTGCTCCGCCAATCTCGTGAGCCAGCCCACGTCACCGGCCCGAAAGGCAAACCCATATCGATCGGCAGGGATGCGAGCGTCATAGCAGCTGAACAGGGAGACCGCGAGTGCGGGTCGGTGCCGCAGCGCGCCGCTCAGGGCGTCCCGGTAGGCGCCGGCGGCACGCCGGCGATCCTTCTCCGTGACAGATACGGCGTCGAACGCAGCCTGCAACCGCCCTACGGCCCGACGTAGCCGGCCCGGCATGCCCTGCTTCAGCGATTCGATCGCAGCATCGCAGTCGCCAGGTGGCGGCTGCGGGAAGCGTCCGCCGTCCGGGCGGGAACCGCCAGCTGGCCGGCCAGACGGCGGCGCGACCCGACCTGTCAACGCGCGGGCGGTGCGCTCAACGTCCGGAGGTGCCAGGAGCGCGGCGGATAGATCTTCGGCCGCCCGGCGCACATCCTCGCGCACATGAAGAATAAATCCGCTGCGCGACGTCCATCCCGGACCATAACTGTGGGTGGCAGCCCGGGCAAGGTCTACCGCGAAATCCTGCGCGGACGGATAGCGGCTTGCTGGCTGGCTGGCAAGCGCCCGCATGACTACGTTTACCACCGGTGCCGGAACCCCGGCAGGCGGCGGCGGGATGACGTTCTGCTGCCGTTCATAACGTGCCACCAGCGGTAGCTTCGGGTCGAATGGCGGGACCCCTGCGAACAGTTCGTACAAGACACCACCGAGGGCGTAGATGTCGGTGGCCGGGACGAGTTTCTCATCGGCATTCGGGTTGATCTGCTCGGGCGCCATGTACCGCGGTGTCCCCACCACCGCGCTTGCCGTCGCTGCCGACCCCTCGAAGATCTTCGATATGCCGAAGTCGGTGACTTTCAGCAGGTCGCCGGTCTCATCGTGGGCAAACACCAGGTTGCCCGGCTTGATGTCGCGGTGCAGCACACCTCGCGTGTGCGCGTACGACAGCGCCTCGGCCACGGCGAGCCCTACGGCGCAGGCACCCTCCGGAGAGAACGGGGTTCGCTGGTCGGCAAGCGTCCCGCCCGCCAGTAACTCCATAATGATCAGATGAAGGTTGTCGTGTTCGAGGTACCGGTAGATCTGCACGATGTGCTGATTTTTGAGCGATGCCAGCGTCCGCGCCTCAGACTTGAAGCTGGCGACGGCGCCGTCATGGTGGGCGGCAAGGACTTTGATCGCTACCTCGCGGCCGAGATCATCCCGGCCACTCACCACCACTCCGAAGGTACCCCGGCCCAGCACCTCCCCCAGCTCGAAACCAGGCAGCGCCCCCGCCAACCGTTCCCGATCGACATGATCCATACGCAGACTCCCGGCGGCTTGACGCTAGTAGCACTAGTTTAGGTCGGGTTTGTCATGATCCGAACGTCCCAGGGTCCGCAAAGCGGCGGAAGCCGTAGCCTGCCATCCATGCATGCTCGCGGCCCCGTCGGTCCTGCTGCGAACAGGACCGACGACAGCATTACCCATCATGATCCCCGACCCGGAGTCCACCCAGCCCTGCAGCCGCCGCCTTCTCCGTCCACTTGCACCGCACGCCCTTTCTCGCGGCCTGGGTCGCCCCAGATACCTTGACATAGAACATGCCGATATACACCCTGGGCGGGCACACATATTCCCCAGGCCCTCGGCAAGATTGCGCTACGTAGCGATATCTCACGTTAGGTTACGAGGAAGGCGAGGGCCCGGTTACGGTCACGGGCGATGAACTCGGTTGTCTCCTTGGTCTTCGTAATGCCGTGGAAGCGGAAGAGACTGAGTGCGAGGTTACGTAGGATAGCGAAAGTGCGCGGACCGTTTCCTGCGTAGGCCAGATTGGCGTCCTCGCGCCAAGTGGTGTCGCGAACATAATGCACACGATTTTCGATTCCACAATGTTGGCGGACGTGGGTGTGGATCCAGGGCTGCGGGAAGGTCGCGCAGAGTTTCGATCAGCTGCGTTACGTAGTCACCTTGCGGTGGCACCCAGAGGCGTTCTGGACAGAATAGTGCGCGCCAGCCGCCGAGCTACGTGAGCACTTCGCGGGAGCGATCGACCGGACACCCGGCATCCGACCCGAGTAGCCCACCGGTTGCGTCAGACCTTTGGCTGGCGTTCCGCTTGGCCAAGGCATGGGCGTTACACAGAGTAAAACTACGCTGGCCAGGGTTCGGTACATTTCTGCGACCAGAACTATTGCGAACACAGCGGCTGGAACGCACGTACCGACATCGCTCGTCAGAGCTTCGGTTCGAGGATTGTGGCGATGCCGTCCAGGAGGCGCTGCAAGCCGAACTCGAACAGGTGGTCAAGGTCGAAGTCGTACCCGCGGGTGGCGAGCCGCTCGAACGTCGGGAATCTACCGGTGGCCAGGAGCGCCTGGAGTGCGGGCTCCTGCGTTCCCATCCACTCCTCACTGTCCATGCCGCTGAGCGCCTCGGCCTCCGTTTCCATCTCGATGTTGACCGCGGTGCCGCGAACGTAGTTGAACAGCGTCAGGTGGATCGTAAAGATCGTCGGCAGGTCGAGGCCACGATTGTCCAGTGTCGTGAGCACCCACTCGGTGAACGGAATCGCGCTGGCCACCGGCTGCGGCCGGGTCACCGAGAGGGCTGGTGCGAGCCACGGGTGCCGGTGGAACATCGCCCACAGCATCCGGGCGGCGAGCTCCAGGCGGTCTCGCCAGTCCTCGGGCGGGTCGGGAGGGAACGGCCACTCCGAGAAAGCGGCGTCCATCATCCGCGTCAACAGGTCGTCCTTGTCGGCTACGTGGCGGTAGAGCGACATTGTCGCCGCCCTGAGCTCAGTCGCCACCCTGCGCATCGAGATCGCGGCCAGCCCTTCGGCGTCGGCGACCGCGACGGCTGCCGCGACGATCCGTTCGGGGGTGAGCGGGTGGCCGGCCGCACTCTTTCGACGGGTGGTTGCCATCGGCGGGTGTGGCGCGGCAGCGGCGGCGGGAGCGCCGGAAGGCGCCGCCGCGGGCTGGTCGGTATGTACTGGCCGGCTCCCGGCGTCGACGACTGTGCCGACACCGCGCACCGCGCGGACCAAGCCCTCGCGGCGAAGCTCGGTGAGCACTTTGGTCGCGGTGGCCATCGCGACGCCCCACTGCCGGGTGATCTCTCGGGTCGAGGGCACCCTGTCCCCCGGCGCCAGCTCGCCCGCCTCGATCCGCTGCCGCAGTTCCGCGACGACCTGGTTGTAGCGTGACGCGCCCCGCCGATCCACCGTCTCCCCCTCTGCACTAGTGCACACGAAACGTGCTACACGGTACTCGCCGTACAGGCGGAGGCCTTCGCGCTACCTGTATCTCGTCGGAGCACTAGTGCACGTCCTTGAAATTTTTTTGCTTACTAAAGGGAAAAATCGTTTTGCCAGTGCACTGCGTACGTCGTACATTCGAAGCATGCGGAACTCTGAGGTACTCATCTCCGGCGCCAGCATCGCCGGACCCACGCTGGCGTACTGGCTACGCAAGGCGGGCTTCGCCGTCACTGTTGTCGAGCGCGCACCGGCCCCCCGGCCAGGCGGACAGGCCGTCGACCTGCGCGGTGCCGGACGAACGGTGATCACACGGATGGGCTTGATGGACCAGGCGCGGGCAGTGAGCGTCGACCAGCGCGGCCTTGCGCTCGTCGACGCCTCCGCCCGGATCACCGCCCGGATGCCGGCGGACAGCTTCGGCGGCGAGGGGATCGTCTCCGAGATCGAGATCCTGCGCGGAGATCTCGGCTGCCTGCTGTACGAGGCGGCCGGTTCGGACGTCGAGTACCTGTTCGACGACACGATCACCGAGCTTGACCAAGACGACGACGGCGTCACAGTCACCTTCGAGAACAGCGGCCCGCGCTGCTTCGGGCTGGTCATCGGCGCGGACGGGCTGCACTCCGTGGTGCGCACGCTGGCTTTCGGCCCGGACTCGGACTGCGTCCGCCCCCTCGACCTCTACACCGCGTGGTTCACCGCCAACGACAAGCTGGACCTCGACGACTGGTACCAGATGTACAACGCGCCTGGCGGGCTCGTCGCCTCCGCCCGGCCCGGCCGGCAACCCGGCGAGATCAAGGCCGGCCTCAGCTTCCGTTCAGCGCCGATCACATACGACCGGCGAGACAGCGCCGAGCAGCGGGACATCGTGGCTGGCCGCTTCGACCGGGCCGGATGGGAAGTACCGCGCTTGCTGCGGGCGATGCGCACCGCGTCCGACTTCTTCTTCGACTCGGTGGGCCAGGTGCGACTCGACCACTGGTCGCGGGGCCGAGTGGCGCTGCTCGGTGACGCGGGCTACTGCCCGACTCCGCTCAGCGGGCTGGGAACGAGCCTGGCCCTGGTCGGCGCCTACGTGCTGGCAGGTGAACTCGCCGCCGTCGGCGGCGACCACCGCATCGCCTTCGAGAATTACGACCGTGTCATGCGCCCTTACGTCAGTAAGGCGCAGCGGTTGCCGCCCGGTGGCGCTTCCGGGTACGCGCCGTCCAGCGCACTCGCGATCCGGATGCGGGCCGCTTCCATGCGCTCGATGACACGCTGGCCGATGCGAAACCTGATGGCCAGGCAATTTGCCAAAGCCGGAAACATCGCTTTGCCGGACTACGAATTCGTCTCCGGATGACCTGGCTCGCCGCCGAGGCCAGCCAGTTCGGTCGCCGGCTCCGCCACCCGTCCGCCGCTCCGTCGCCCTGTGCCTTGTACGTCCACGGCAACAACGACACGACCGGCGCGCTGCAGGCCGTGAAGACCATCACGTCGGGCTTGAAGTGGAAGCGTCTGCGTGACCGGTCACGGTGCTTGGCGACGTGTCCGCCGCCGACCGTGAAGCGTGCTGGGAGGTTTGGCGCCACCGTCGTCGCTGCCGCCGAACGGTTGCACTTCGGCCGGGCGGCGGAACAGCTGTTCCTGACGCAGCAGGCGCTGTCCAAGCGGGTCGCTCGCCTCGAGGCCGGGTTGGGCGTCCGGTTGTTCACCCGCGGCCAGGGCGGGGTCGACCTCACTGCGGCCGGGCGCCGCTTTCTGGAACCGGCCACGCGGACCTTGACGGCAGGTGCCCTCGACATCGAGCCCGTCCACACCGCCGACTGGCTGCGCATCGCGGACCTCGTCAGCCGCCATCAGAATCTCCTGCTTTGGCTGCCAGCCAGTCCAGGTCCGCCTGGTCCCTGGCCCGCTTCTTCAACTCGTCCGCGAAGAGCGCGTCGGTCTTGTGGAGAACGAGCGTGTAGGGGCGGCCCTGCCGCCGGGTGACGTGGCTGACGGGCAGTTCGGCGGCGTCGATGCGGGAGTGAACATGCTGCCTGCGCTTCTCGGCGAGCGGCCATTCGAGGGTACGCCGGTCCGGGTCCGCCAGGAATACGCGCAAAGTTTCGCACAGGTCGCAGGCGCAGCGGCCCGCGGGCAGTTCGATCGACCAGTCGGTGGACGCGCGCCGCGGGAGGGCCAGCCGGGCACGGAGCCGCTGGGCGCAGTCCGCGGCCAGGCCGCCGAAGCCTGCCTCGCCGCGGAGGCCGTGGCCGGGCAGCTCCGCCGCGGCGCGCAGCGCGGGCATTTCCATCGCGGTGACCGCGTCCGGCTGCCCCCGGAGGTATCCGGCCACCGTGTCCCGGGTGCTCGCCGCCCCGATTACGGCGGCGGCCGTCAGCACCGAGGCGAGCGGTGCGCCCAGGTCGTCGAGGCCGCTGTCACGGTAACGGGGGGACGACGACCTGACCGCGATGCCGATGGCCTCGCTGAGCCACTCCCACGCCAGGTCGAGGAGCAGTCGCGCGGCCGTCGCGCCGGCACCGGGCGCGGCGTGCAGCCCCGCGCACAGAGCGGGAAGCGAGTTCGCCACCCACTGCCTGCGTTCCGGTCCGCCGATGGCCCAGGTCGGCTGTCTCGCACCGATCCACGTCCGCAGCAGGTCCGTGATCCACTGCTGGCCGTAGCGGCTGGCGATCCTTCCGAAGGGCGCGACGTCGTCAGCGGTCAGGTTCTCGACGCGGAACGGGCGCAGCAGCATCGACGCGGTCGCCGCGTCCGCCACGGCGTCCGCCGTTCGCAGCGCCTTGCCGAACGTCCCGGAGATTCTGCCCCCGTCCTCCGGCGACCGTGCGCGCAGAACGCTGTCCCAGAACGGCTCGAGCGTCGCCACGGCGGCCTTCGCGCCCGATACGTCGCCGGCCAACGCCATCTCTGCGAGCGCGTCAAGAGCCCAGGCGGGCGACGTTTCGGCGCGGTTGGCGAAGGCCTGCTCGCGGGGCCACACGACAACGGCCGCCCGGTGGTACCAGCGGTCGAGCGTGTTGCCCCAGTTGCCCATGTAGCCCTCGTACTCCGAGGTATAGGGCTCGAGGTCATCCGTCCCGGTGGACGCGCACACCTCGTCGGTGCCGACGTCCAGCGAGGTCGCTTCCAGCCCGTCGCCGTCCGGGCCGGTCCAGTGCGTGAGCGTGACGTCGACGTCGATCAGTTCCTGGATATCGTAGTCGGCCGGGCCGTCAGAGTCCTCGTCCTCGTCCTCGTCGTCCTCATCCCAGTAGCGCTGTCGGTACCCGTCGCCGTCATCCGGCTCGTAGGCGCTGTGCGTCGTCTTGACGTCGGCGAACGCGAGGACAGCCTCGTGCCCCGCCCGCTCGGCCGCGGCCCGTAGCAGGGACACGCGAGCGGCGTCGGCACCCTTCAGCCCACTCCAGCCCAGCGCGCGCGGGGTGTACTCGTGGTCGAGCAGGTAGACGAGCCGGCTTGGCGGGCAGGCCACGGCTCCGGGGCGATAGGTGGGCACCGGTGTGCTGAAGTGCTCGCGAAGGAAATCTGCCAGTTCGGCGGCTGCTCCCTCGTCGCCCGCTGGCACGTCGGTGTCCCCGCACAGCAGGAGGTTGTAGGTGAGCGCAATCCGGTACCCCGACCGTACTTCGAGGACTTCGTGCCTGCAGTCGGCGTAGAAGGCGACCACCGACAGCTCCGTCTTCGGCCCCCGGTAGGTCTTCCGCTCATCGAGGTGGCGCACCACCAGCTCGCCGCCGGTGTGACTGGACGGCAGCGTCACCACCAGGGTGCCGATCATCGAGTCGTCCTTCTCGCTGTCCTGATGGGCAAGGAAGAACTGGCGCGGCTCGTAGACCAGAAGAGAATGAAGATCGGCGGTCAGCTCGGCGGCGATCGGCAGGCCCAGCT
Organism: Protofrankia sp. Cr2; assembly: GCF_963555885.1. Classification (NCBI taxonomy): domain Bacteria; kingdom Bacillati; phylum Actinomycetota; class Actinomycetes; order Frankiales; family Frankiaceae; genus Protofrankia; species Protofrankia sp. Cr2. Next base: position 19,874 of record NZ_CAUVXG010000012.1, on the reverse strand, counting down.
CGTCTTTCGCCGTTGTCAGGATGCCGTTCAGCGCGTCGTCGTCCCACCTGGCGCGGACGAGGTCCTTCGGGATCTCCCACGTGTCGCGGACGCCCGGGTCGACCAGCGTCTCCTCGCCGCGGCCGAACCGGGCAGGCTGGCCGAGGCCGAGGAGCTTGCGGGCCTGCGCGGGCGGCACCGGGAACGTGACGGGCCCGACGCCCTCGACCTCGAGGCTCAGGTCATCGGTACTCGCAGTCAGTTCCACGCTGAAGGCGGTCTCCGCGTCGCCGCGCAACATCCTCGCCAGCCGGTCACGTGCCACGGTCGTCATTGCCGTGTCCCCCTACATCTCTGAGCGGCATTGTCGAGCACGAATCTAGAGGGCTCCGCGCACTCAACGGGACGCGGTGTCCGGCTGTGTGCGTCGAGTGGCCTGCAGATGTATCCACGATATCGGGGGTCCTCGAGCCCCCTGGTCCGTCAAGGTGGACGAGGCGCCACCGGCCGCCTGCCGGGAGCTGGAGGTCACGGCGGTGGCGCGCCTCTCATGACGGGTTGAACACCCTTGTTGATGTTACTTTTGTGACACTATTTACTATCCGTGTCTGGACGCGACCGTGGGTCGTCCGTATGCGTTGTACGTCCACGGGAACAATGACACGACGGGTGCCGTACGCTCGGTCGAGTCGATCGCCATCGGCCTGCGCTGGAAGCGGCTGCGGGACCCGGTGACGGCGGCGCCCGGAGGGACCAGCGTTCGTCGCGTGGGGTGATCACCGCGCAGCCCGCCAACGCTCGCGACGTGGTGGCCCACGGCGGCTCTGCCAGCGCCGAACGCCGGTAAGATCGGTTCTCTGTGGACTCAGACGTGGGAAGCACGCTGGTCGCCATCCCGCCGGGGCAGGTGACGCTGTCGGATCGGCGAACGCGGCGGACGTGGTCGGTCGAGCTCGCGCCGTACTACCTTGCCGTGTTTCCGGTCACGCAAACGTTGTATGCACAGGTCGTCGGCGAGTGGCCGAGCGCGGTCCGGGGCGGTCATCTACCGGTTGAGAGCGTCTCCTGGTGGGACGCCATCCGGTTCTGCAACGCGTTCTCGCGACGGGAGGGACTGGTGCCCGCTTACCGGATCCGTGAGGACGTGGGCCAGGTCGAGTGGAACGCCTCGGCCGAGGGATACCGACTGCCCACCGAGGCCGAGTGGGAACGTGCCTGCCGCGCGGGGACGGTCGGCCCGCGGTACGGTCCGATCGACGAGATCGCCTGGTATCGCGCCAACTCGGCGGAGCGCATGCACGAGGTTGGCGGCAAGTCGCCCAACCAGTGGGGCCTGTGCGACATGCTGGGCAACGTCTGGGACTGGTGCTGGGACACCTACGACGCCGAGGTCTACGGGGCCTACAAGGTGCTGCGCGGCGGCGGCTGGTTCGACGAGCACTGGAGCTGCCGTGCGTCTGTGCGGCGTCGTAGCCATCCGAACTTCCAGGTCGATGACGTGGGCTTCCGCCTCGCGCGCTCCGCTCGTCTGTGACTCGGCGCAGTGCGGACTTTCCCGCCAGAGCTGATCCCAGCGGTATCGCAGCCCAACGGCGCGAGCTTCGCCCGTGACTGACGAGGCTGCCTTTGAGGCCTGCTGGCAACTCGGCGCGATGATCGCCGCCAGCCTGACGCCCGGCGCATGACGGCAGATCGGCTGCCATGGGCGCCTTCCGTCGCCCGTTGATACGACGATGCACGTAGCATCGTCGCATGTTGTTTCGCGTGCCGGAGATCGACGCGGCCGACGAGCGGGTGCTGGCCGAACTCGAGCGGTTCCGCGGCGAGCTGCGCCACCAGGTCGCCGAACCACGCCGGTGGCTGGGACAGCTGCGGCGCAGCCTGATCGCCGGCGCCATCAGGGGATCGAACACGATCGAGGGCTACACCGTCGACATAGCGGACGCCGAGGCGGTCGCGGCCGGCGAGGAGATGCCGACGGCACATGGCGCGCGGACCCGCGCCGCGGTCACCGGTTATGCGGACGCGTTGACCTATGTGCTTCAGGCTGCCCGATTCGAGGTCTTCACGTTCCACCCGATGCTCCTGTCAGCGCTGCACTTCATGATGCTTCGAGGAGATCTTGATAGGTCGCCTGGTCGCTACCGGCTGGGGCCGGTCTGGGTGTCCGGAGCGCCGGACAATCCGCCGGTCTACACCGGGCCGGACGCCGAGCGCGTGCCGGAGCTCATGGACGAGCTGTGTGGCTGGCTCGAGGGCGGAGACCTGGATGCCCCCGTCGTCGTCCGGGCCGCGATGGCGCATCTGAACCTTGCCAGCATCCATCCCTGGCGTGACGGGAACGGGCGGATGGCTCGCTGCCTGCACACCTTGGTGCTCGCCCGGCATCTGATCCTCGCGCCGGAGTTCTCCAGCATCGAGGAGTGGCTCGGATCGTCCCCCCACAACACCGCGATGTATTACGCCGCGCTTGGCCAGGCGCAGGGCGGGAGCTTCCAGCCGGAGCGCGATGCCCACGGCTGGCTGCGCTTCTGCCTACGCGCCCACCACCTGCAGGCCCAGCTGGTCCAACGCCGCCTCGATATCGCGGCCGAAGTCTGGCGGGCACTGGCAGACCAGGCCGCGGCAGCCGGACTCGGAGAGCGCACCGTCGCCGCCCTGTACGTGGCGACCCGGCCGGAGGGAGTGCGTCGCGCCACCTACATGCGTGACGAGAATCTGACTCGCGACCAGGCGATCCGCGACCTGCAGGGGCTCAAAGCCGCCGGTCTGATCGAGGATGTCGGCCACGGCCGCACTCAGCGCTACCTTGCCGCCGGCACTGCCGTTCGCGCTGAACGCTCCGTCCGCGCCTCGCTCACCGGCCAGCCGCTCCGCGACCCCTACGGCACCAACTGATTTGCTTGGCCGGGCGCGCCAGCCATCTGATCAGTTGACCACCCTTGTTGATGTTACTTTTGCGACCAGATCTACTACCCCTGTCTGGACGCGACCGTGGGTCGTCCGTATGCGCTGTACGTGCACGGCAACAACGACACGACGGGTGCCGTACGCTCGGTCGAGTCGATCGCCACCGGCCTGCGCTGAAGCGGCTGCGGGACCCGGTGACGGTACTCGGCGCCCCGAACGCCGCCGCCCGCGAAGCCTGCTGGGAACTCGGCGCTACCACGGCCGTGAGCCTTGTGATGTAGGGCGCTGCGGTGGCGGCCACGCGGGGCGGTGGATGGTAAATTTTGGCATGCAGACTGCAGATCTACAGGGGGCTCTGACATGCGATCGACAGCCCGGATTCTTGATGAATCCCAAATCCCGGCGTCCACGCGCGCACGATCGCCAAAGCCATCGGTGGGGTCGACTGGCGCCGCGAGATACACCGGCCGTGAACACCGGTTGCTCCAACTCCAGCGCCAGGCAGGTAACATCGCCGTGGCCGCCGCCGTTGCACGTCAACCCGATGCCGGCGCTGCGGCGACGACTGGCGTACAGGCTGGCCGGTTCGCTAACTCAGGAACCAGCCAGCTCGGCCGAAGGCTCGGGTTCATTCCTGTCGGTGCCTATTTTGCGAACGGTATCGAAATCGTATTCGACCTCGATCCGGGCGCTCGCGCCCGATACACGGACTTGCATCCCAGGCAATGGTCCGGTCCCGAAGCGGTCTATTTCAAGACTGGTCCGCCGCTGAGCTCGTCGTGGCAGACGATGCTGCGTGGGAGCGGTAGTGGCGCGGATGACCCCCTGCCAGAGAGCCAGCGGATTACCGACCGCGCAGTTGTCTACGACGACAGCCCCGGCGTCTCGGTGCTGGGACACAGGGGACACACGTGGATACACGTGGTCCAGAACTTCACCGGCTGGGTCCAGGGCCGACCCAGATCGGGGGGTGCAGTGCGACGGCTCACCGAAGCCGTCGCCTGGCACAGCGTCATCAGCGTGGTCAATCCCGAGGCGGGCCGCGATGGTGGTAGCAGTTATCACGAGACAGCGGACACGAGAAGCGGTCCCGGGTGGGTCCCGCTGGACCACCCGGGATTCTGACCGAACCACCATGCCCGCACCGTATCCGCGCCAGGCGCCCGGTACTACCTGTGGAGATCCCGAACTGTGGAGATCCCGAAAAGCTGATCAGTTCCTGCGCGCCCCCGAGGCCAGGGCGTCGTCGAGGGAACCGATGTTGACATAGGTCGACAGCCGGTTGATCAGCCCGTCACGCACAAGGAAGAAGTAGCCGAGCCATGCCTTCTCACCGCGGGTGATGATCTCTATCTGCACGGCGACATACTCGCCATCAGTCAGGATGGGTCCCAGGGTGGTGGCGATGTCACCAGGCGCGAACGCAGTCATCCACTGCCGGTAATGCTCCGTCACGATCTGCCTGCCCGCACGCAGGCGAACCCCGTTGACGACCATCTCGCCGTCGGGCGCGAACAGTGCGCCGACCGCATCGGCATCCAGTGCCGTGTTCGCCGCGAAATACGCTACGACAACCTCTGCCGGCTGTGCCAATGCGGCGGATGCGACGTCGTGAGTCATGATCAGATTCCTCCTGAGAGTGTCAACGCCGAATCGTGATCGACCGTAGCATCAGCTCTGGGCTTGTCTTCTCGGCGAATGCCCAGTCGGAGGAGCCACGGCCTGTTCGGGTTGTGCGGGTGGTCCACCCACTCTGTGACCCACTCCATCGACCAGCTTGTTGTCCATGTGTTATCCGCTCTCCTGTCCAACCGAGTACTACCACCAGCTCTGGGAGATCGGTCCGTGAGCACGACCTTCGGACCGTACAGTCAAAGACGGTAGACATCGCGGCGATGATCGATATCGAGTACCTGTATTTCTCGGCGATCTTCTATGGTCCGGTAACGCACGCGGTACTCGCCGCGTCGCGCCCGCCACAGTCCCTCGAACGGCTTGCGCAGCGGAGCGCCGACCACCCGTGGGCGCTCCGGCCCCGCGAGGCCGCGCCCCTGTTGCCGGACCCTCTGTGGGAACGATGTGAATCTGGTGTTGTGGTAGGAGCATCAGATTCACATCGTTACGAGCCCCTGACAGTAGGGGAGTGGATCAAGGAGCCGGGCTGGCCTGCGTGGCCCAGCTCCGCGACGCCGCGCGGTACCGGACGTACTTTGCGAAGGTCGAGCTGATCGCACCCTGATGGCGGAAGCCCGGGATCGCCTACCGGGGTCGCGCCTTCCATCGGTCCAGCCTGCCATCAACGCGCTGGTGTGAGGTGTGGGGGCCAGCCGACCACCGAGACCCCTATCAAACGCAAGCATGACCGGTATCGATCCTCATCCGAAGGGTGGCGGCACGCAGCGCCACACTTGCCTGCCACGGGTACGTACCCATACCCTTGGCCGGGTGGAGGGAGCTTCCCGTGGCTGACGCCAACATCCGCATCCCTACCGATGCGCGCGACCGGCTCGCTGAGGTCGCGGCGGCCGAGGGCTTGTCCTTGCGCGCTTATCTCGCCCGTCTCGCGATCACCCTCCTCACGCCGGCCGAGCGCGCGGCGCGTGCCGAGCAGGCCCGTGCGGAGCTGCGGAAGTGGAACGGCTACGACCTCACCGAGGCGGAGGCTGCGCAGGTGGACGCCGATCTTGATCGTCGATTGGCGGAGATACGTACCCTGTGACCGGAGTGCTACACGTCATTCTCGACGACACCGCCCTGGTTGCCGCCGGCCGCGGCAACGTCCTCGCTTCTCGCCTCATCCACCGGGCACACGTGGAGTCGGGGTGGTTCCTCTATGCCGCGGCGTGTGCGCTGGTCGAAGCCGACCGGGCCCGCCCCGGCACGGCCGAACACGTCGCAGCCCTGCCCGCCATCACCGTCGTCGACCTGGATCTACCTGCTGCTCTCTGGGTTGCTCAGGACGTCACGTGGGCGCTTGCGCACAGTCGGTATGCCGCCGAGCCGACACCCGATCGTCCCGAAGGCGCAGTCATCGCCACCGCATCCCCGGACCGATGGAGGGACCAGCCGGTTCGTATTCTCGATCTCAACCCTTGACATAAGAGCGCCCGGCAATAGGGGCACGGCGTCGCGGGGCCGGGGCACGCACCTTGATCCACCCCGCTGTCGCCCAGCGCTCATAGCCACTGGGACGATCTTCGCGTGGCGGTTCACCGGTGGGTTCCGCTGAGCTGGAGGCCGAGCACGCCCAGCACGACGAGCAGCAGCGAGACGACCCGCAGGAGGTTCAGGGTCTCCCCATAGGCGACCACGCCGATGATCACAATCACCGCAGTGCCGGCCGCGGACCACACTGCGTAGGCGACGCCGATCGAGATCTGCCGCAGTACGAGGGACAGCAGGTAGAACGAGAGCGGGTAGCAGACGCACACCACCACCGACGGCCACAGCCGCGTGAACCCGTCGGACGCACGCAATGACGTGGTGGCAATGATCTCTGCGGCGATTGCCGCGGCCAGCTGCAGAGCCACAACCATTGCCGCACCGTATCCGGGTCGGGTCAGCTCCGGACTGTGATGTATCGCAGCGCGAGTTCCGGGCTCGTCTTCCCCGCGACCTCCGGCGGCTCACCGCATACCAGGATGGGCACGTCGCGGACGACCTCAACCACCCCGACGGCGCTGGCCTCCCCGGTCGGGCCGCGCCAGGCGATCTCTACGGTCGCGGCCCGACCGCCGTCGGTGACCTCAGTCCGCGCCGAGGTGATCTCGTGGTCGAGCCAGCCCCAGCCGAACCGTTCGAGCAACTCCCGCTCGACGACCTGCCCCCACGGGTCGAGCGCGGTCGTGCCGCGGTATCTGTCACGCAGCATGGCCGGGTGATCGACACGACGCACGATTCCGTCGAGCGTCGACGCATCGAGAAACCCCCAGGCCCGCCCGTCGGGGAGGGTGAACCCGGTCGGGGCGAACCGGTGCCCGCCGGTGTGGCTACAGCGGCGGACCCGCACGCCGGGCCAGGCCGATGCCACTTCGATCTGCAAGCGGACTCCGTTCCTGCCGCAGCACCGATCCCGCTGACCATGACCGCAGAGCAGGATCTCGGCGGGCGCGGCCTGCACCATGGTGTCATTATTCGTGCTATTCGTGCCATTCGTGCCGTCGCCCGCGTCAAGGAGCCGGATGAGAGCATCGACGAGTCGATCACGAGGCACTGTGTGGTCGGTACCCAGGAAACGGTTGGAGCCCACTCGATGCCACCGGGTGATCAGCACGCCCGCTCGCGGGTCGGAGCCGTCAATGCCCTCATCGGCCGGGCGCACCGCGAGCAGCCGGGTCCGGTGCAGGCCACCGGGCCGGTAATGTCGCAAGGCTGCCGCAAAGGCCGGGATTTCATTCACGTCGCGCGGCCACGGCGACGGCGTCTCGACCAGCAGCAGCGTGTCACAGGTCAAGGCCGATCCGATCGGGTCGACGCCCTGTTCCCGCGTCCACGGCGCACAGCGGAACGACAGCGTTGAGGAAGTGGTTCCGACGCTCATGACCCCCGCACCACCTTCATGATCGTCAAATTCCAGAAGAATCGTTGACTCCTCCGTATCACGCGCTTGCCGCCGGCGTGGGCGATGGGACCTCGGTAGACGACGTCGGCACGACCTGCGGGGTAGGAACGGGCGGTGTGGGCACCGGTGAGATGGAATGGCCAGGCAACGGTTCAACCGTCGTCACTGGTTCGGGCGGTGACGGCCCCGTCGTGACAACGGCCGTGATTCCGGCGGTCGGAGTCACCCCGGTCGGGCCGACGGTGCCCGGCGGAATCCCGCCAGGCTCGGGCACCAGGGATTTCGATCCGGTGGGACCCGACCGGATATCCGGTGTCGGACCGCCGTCCCCGCCCGCAGGCGTCGCTGCTCGGCGTTTCGTCGCACCGGTCGGTGCCGCCGCCGGTACCCCTGATGCCGTGTCCGGTGCCCCCAGCGTCGGCGTCGGCGTCACCCGCGGTACCGGGTCCAGCAGGGAGTTCCGCGCTGCTCCTTGAGTCACGTAAAGGAACGCGGAAACAACGATCAGCATCGTACCGACGACACCGGAACCGGCCTCGAGCCACGGCCTTGCACGAATCCGCAGCCACCAGATAGGCGTACGTCGGCGCCTCTTCACCCGATCCCCTCACCTACCGTGTTTTCCCCACCTCGCTGGTAGGTCCCGCACGCCCAGTAGGACGAGCCACCGCCTGTTCGGGTTGCGAGGCTGTTCCGCCCACTCTGTTGCCCACTCCATCGACCAGCGTGTCGTCCATTCCGCTACCTGCCCTCTCGCACAATCTGACGAGTCCTGGCCCGCGCGGATGGCACAATCCGACTCGTGGGAGAAAACAGTAAGATGATTTTAACGTTTTGTCGGATCTGCGAGGCGTACTGCGGGATCAACGTCGACGTCGCGGACAACCGCGTACTACGCATCCAGCCCGACAAGGACAACCCGCTGACCTGGCGGGACTTCTGCCCGAAGGGGCGGACCGCCGCCGAGATCATCGACCATCCGCGCCGGCTGCGAACTCCCCTGCGCCGCGTCGGCGACCGCTACGTCGAGGCGATCTGGGACGACGCCGTCGACGAGATCGCCGACGCGCTGCGCGGCCTGGTCGACGCCCACGGCCCCGACAGCATCGGGATCTATCAGGGCAACCCGACCGGCTTCACCGCCGGGGCCATCCTCTTCGGTGGCGCCTTCGGACGGGCGCTGGGCACGACGAATGTCTTCGGAGTCGGCTCGGTCGACCAGAACGCCCTAGCCTGGAGATCTCCCGGGCGGACGCTGCGCGGGAGGGTATCGCCGACGGCGACACGGTGGCCCTCATCTCGACGAACAGTGCCCGCATCGAACTGCCTGTGGTGCTCTCGGACGCGCTGCCCGCGGGTGTGCTCGCGACCGAGCACGGGTGGGGATCGGGCATCCTGGACCCGACCGGCAGCTAGGAGCGGCCCTCAAGGATGTGATTCTGATGCTGCTGTAGCAGCATCAGAATCACATCCTTGAGCTCTGTACGAGCGACCGACGATCAGGGACGCGGCGTCGTAGGGCGCTCTGAACCGCCCGGTCCTTCAGCGGCCGCCGAACATGCCGCCCCGGCCGTGCCCCTGGTTGCCGAACAGGCCGCCGAGCCCACCGGGCATGCCTCCGCCAGGACCGTGCCCCTGGCCACCATGCCCCGGAGCATCGTGGTGACCCTGCATCTGGTTGCCGGCGAATCCAGCCTCGCCAAAGCCGAAATGTCCAGCGAGCCCCGCACCGGCGAGCGCGTTGTACGGCGGGAGCAACTCACATGGTTGGACAATCACGTAGCCGTCGCCCGAAAACTGCATCTGCCAGCCCTCCCCGGTGTTTCCGCGCGGCCGCCAGGCCGACGACGACGTCACAGCGGCCTGCATCGACACCTGCAGGCTCGATGACCAGCCCACCACCGCGTCGGCGTCCGCGAAGTAGTAATTCTGTGGCGTCACGCGCATCACCAACGGCGCGCCCGAAGTCACCACCGCAACCTTGCCGTTTCCGGACAACTCAACCTGGTAGCTACCAGCTCCGGCAATCGCGACCTGGGAGTCGATGCGGACGACGTCCCAGTGCAGGTCCCGGTCGAAGGCGAGCACGTTCTTGCCGTCCACGGTGAGACCGTCGCCGGCAAGGTCGAGAATATGTACGTCCTGGGCCTGATGGGCGAGGAAGACCGTGCCTGCGCCGGATACCATCATCAGGTTCAGACCCTCGCCGCCCGAGAACAGCGAATGGAACTGGTGACCCCAGCTCTCCCAGTGTGCATCAAAGGTCGCGCCCCCCTGATAGGCGACCATCGCACCCTTGCGGGCGTAGAACTCCCGCATTCCCTCGGCGCCGAGGGTCGCCTTGAGCATTTTGCCGTTCTGCAGGGTGAAGCGTTCACCCGACTGCACCTCGGGATTGCCCAACAGGCTGCTGCGAATCCCCCCGCCCGGGCCGCCGGGCGGGCCGGGCGGCATTCCCGGCATCCCACCGGGCGGTCCGCCCGGGTAACCGCCACCGGGCGGGTAACCGCCGGGTGGGCCGCCTGGGAATCCACCGTGACTCATCGTCGAATCCTCTCACCCACGGACTAGATCACCCGTACGGACCAGATCACCCACGGACCGACAGGTTCGGTCGCTCGTCCTCGCTCGGCTGCACCACGACGAAACCCTGACCGGAGAAGCCGAGTTGGAACGCCTCACCCGAGCCGCGTCCGATCAGCCCGCCCAAACGCGCGGTACGCCGCGGCTGGACCTGCAGGCCGTCGGTGTAGGCGACCAGCGCGTCGGTGTCGACGAACGTCGGAGCCTCCCGGGTGTCAAGCACGATCGGGGTACCCTTCGCGGTCATCGCGACCCAACCGTGGCCGCGGATGGCCACGTTGAACATGCCCATCCCGGACAGCATGTTCACCCCGCGGACGCGTTCTATCCCCCACTGGAGAGTTGTGTCGAACGCGAGGATGTTCTTGCCGTTGACCGACAGGCCCTCGCCGGCGAGCTGGGTGACGATGACCTCCTTGCCGTAGTCGGCCAGGTAGAGCAGGCCCTGGCCGACGGCGGTCATCAGCGGTACGCCCTCGCCGGTTGCCCACGAGGAAGCAATCCGTCGCAGCTGTGGCGGCTGCGGGTTGAAGTCGATCAGACCCTCATAGGCGATCATTGAACCGACCCTGGCGAACAGGTCCTGCCCAGGCTGCATGACAACCTTAGCAATCTTGGAACCGTGCCTGCTCATCCGGTCCATGATCTGAGTCTGGCCGAAGTGGTCCATCAGTGTTCCGTGCACCGCAACCTCCTCCAGGTTCCTCATGGGCCTCCGGGCGTGCGAGACAAACCATGATCGCACGCCCTTCGGCCGGCTAGACCTCGTACGGCTGGACAACCACGAAATGCCCCTGAAAGCCCATGAACTGCAGGGCGAGGGACTCACCGCTGCTACCGGCGTAGATCTGGCGGGAGATACGTACCTGGGTCGAGACGCTCACCCGCATTCCGGACGTCCAGGCCACCAGCGCGTTCATGTCGGCGAATGTGGGCCCGGCGACGGTGAGCGTCATCGGCGTTCCCCTGGTCATCACCACGATCGAGCCCTTACCGGATACCTCGAAATGGAAGAAACCACCACCAGGGATGCCGGCGCTCTCGATCCGCTTGACCTCGGTGTGCAGCGTGCTGTCGAACGCCAGGATGTTCTTGGAGTTGATACACAGCGACTGGCCGTCCAGCTCGACGATGTGCAGGTCAGCAGCGTCGTGGGCGAGGAAGACCTCACCGCGCCCCTTGCACGTCATGAGTTTGAGGCCCTGCCCGGTGAGCTTGTTCTCCAGCATCCCGCGCAGGCCGGAGCCCTTGTAATCGAAGTCGATGTCGCCCTGGTAGGCCACCATGGACCCGCGCAGGGCGAGCACATCGGAGCCCTGGCCCAGGGTGGCCTTGACGAGTTTGGCGTTCTGCTGCGTCCACCGGCCGGCCGTGGGAACCTCACGGTAAGGGTTCAGGCTGTTCATCGCACCCGGCTGCACCGGCTGGCCCTGCGATGGCAGGATCTCGGCCGGGCCGGGCACCCCGGGCGCCTGCGGGTCGTACCCCGGTGTCGGTGCGGGGGACGACAGCTGTCCGCCAGCCGGTTGGCCGTACCCGGCCGCTGGTTGCGCCGGTTGGCCGTACCCCGGTTGCGGTTGCGCCGGTTGGCCGTACCCCGGTTGCGGTTGGGTCGGTGCCAGTGGCGCGGACGGAGCAGGCACGGCTGCCGGGTGCCCTGCCGGCTTGGCATAACCTGCCTCGGACGCCGGGGGCGCAGCGGTCCGGGTGGCGCCGGGCGGCGGACCGAAGCCGTCCGGCGCGGCCGGTGGTGGGGTCGGCGTGTCCTCGACATCCCCGCCGAAGGAGCGGATCAGCTCGGCAAGCCCGCCGTCGAAGCCCTGCCCGACGGCCGCGACCCGCCAGACCCCCTTACGATAGAGATCACAGATGATGACGGCGCGTTCGCTGGTGAAATCCGCGCCGGTGAACGCGTAACGCAGGACCTCGCTGCCACCGACGACGATCCGGAAATAACCCGATGAGATCTGGGATGCGGCCCCGGCTCCGTCGATCGCCGCACAGAACGACAGCTTGTCGATACCTGCGGGTACCTTCTCCAGCGTCACCCGGAACGACTGGATGTCACCGGCCTGCTCGCCCAGGAGCTGGATCGATGCTTCGGGCGACGTGGGCTGGTTGAAGAAGACGAAGTAACGATCATCGGACAGCTTGCCGTTCGCATCCAGCCCGAAGCAGGACACGTCCCAGGTCAGGCCGGGTGCGGCGAGGGCAATTCCGATATAGAGGTCAGTGCCGGGAGTGATCGCGGACAGCTGGCTCTTCTGCCCCCGACTGAACTGCTGGACCACCGTGCTCTCCTTCGCCCTTCCTGCCAGCCGGTACCGGGCCAGTCTGCTCCTGGTCAGCGGGTACCGGGTCAGCCGGTACCGAGTCAGTCTGCGCCGAGTCAGTCTGCGCCGGGCCAGTCTGCCTCGCGCCCGGCCTGTCAGCATTGCACCCCATCGGGAGAGCAGCCTGTCCCCAACCTGACAGGCAGCCGACAGAACGATCCTTTCTCCGCCTACGTGTCCCGCGCCTCGGGAAACTTCAAGGAAGGTAGCAGCTCTGATTACGGACGTGTTCGGCGCAACCGGGTCGCGCGCCGGCTCCGCACAGCGTTCACTGGAGTCATGCGGTATGTCGATGGAGTAACCACGAAGAAGAAGATCTCTACGATCGGGTTGGGCGCCTGGCAGTTCGGCTCCCGTGAGTGGGGCTACGGCGCCGCCTACGCGGCCAGTGAGGCGCCGGCGATCGTCCGGCGGGCGGTCGAACTCGGTGTGACGTTCTTCGACACGGCCGAGGTCTACGCGTTCGGGCGCAGCGAACGGATCCTGGGCGGCGCCCTGAAGGAGGCCGGCGCCCTCGAGACGGCCGTTGTCGCCACCAAGCTGTTCCCGGTGCTGCCGGTCGCGCCGGTCGTCGAACAGCGCGCGGTTGCCAGCGCCAACCGACTCGGGGTCCGCCAGATCGACCTCTACCAGGTGCACCAGCCCAACCCGCTGGTCCCGGACACCAGCACCATGCGGGGTATGGCCGCGCTGCAGCGGGTCGGCCTTGTCGACGCGGTCGGGGTCAGTAACTACTCGCTGGAGCGGTGGCAGGCGGCTGAGGAGGCGCTGGGTGCACCCGTGCTCTCCAACCAGGTGCAGTTCAGCCTTGTGCGGCCGCAGGTCGAGCGTGACCTCCTGCCATACGCGGTGAAGAACGATCGGTTGATCATCGCTTACAGTCCCCTCGCGCAGGGTCTGCTGTCGGGTCGCTACACTCGCGAGCATCGTCCGACGTCGCGGGTCCGGGCGATGAATCCCTTGTTCCTGCCGGAGAACCTCGACGCGGTACGGCCGGTTCTCAACGTCCTGCGCGATGTTGCCGCGGCGCACGACGCGAGCCCGGCACAGATCGCGCTGGCGTGGGTGATCCGGCATCCGAACGTGGTGGCGATCCCCGGCGCCGCCACCGTGGCACAGCTGGAGAGCAACGTGGCCGCCGCCGACATCGAGCTGACCGAGGTGGAGTACGGCGCTCTGAAGGCCGCCTCCGACGCCTTCGAGCCGGCACTCGGGCCGCGAGCCGCCATTTCCGCGATCCTGCGTGGCGGCATTCGGCGTTCCTGAGCATTCACCGTTCCAGAGCGGGGAGCATCCGCCGGCGGGCAGGACGCGGGTGGCGCATACCCAGCCCGCGGCGGGGAAGGAGCGCGGGCATGGCTCCAGAACAGATGTCGGTCGCCCCGCCCGGAAGCGTCCGTGCGGCAGCTGAAGATGCCGCACGTAACGGAATCATGACAATTGATATTTTTGATCAACATATGATTCTTAATCGGCATATTGAGCTCTTCCCTCCCGAGCAGATCGGCTATCTCGTCGGCCTCACCGCTCTCGCCATGCTTGAGATCATCGAATGGCCCATCGCGGTCGCCGTGGCCGTCGGGCACACAATTACCTACCGCAGCCACCGGAAAGGACTGCGCAGCCTGGGTGCGGCCCTTGAGGAAGCCTGAGAGGCTTAGTGGTCGGCAATAGGGGACGCGGCGTC
>NZ_CAUVXG010000012.1:0-5135 GCF_963555885.1 Protofrankia sp. Cr2 | reverse complement strand
CACGCACCCCAGCCCCGCTTCTTGATCCACTCCCCTATTGCCGGTCGCTCTAAGCGGCTGTCAGTCGGGATCCGGGTTGGACATGACATGAAACGGTGGGCAGACCGCCGAAGAGTGGTAGGCAGCCGCCCCCAGCGCAAGGCCCACCCGTTCCAGCGGGTCGAGATGGGCGCTCCCGAACAGGGAACCGAGCGCGAACTCCTCGCCGCAGCCGACCGCATCGTACAGGTCGATGCTGCGGCCGATCTGGAAGTCGGAGTCGATCCGGTAGAGCCGGCCACGGATACCGACCAGGAACACCCCGCCCTCCTCCGAGCCCGACTCATTGCGCGCATAGCCACCCTCGCGCAGGCAGTCACGCACGGCGGAAATGAAGTCGGTGGCCATGAACCGATCTATGTCCCAGGTCTGCGGGAGAGGCGGAAGCAGGCTGTACCGCAGGAGTTGACCCATCCGGAACGACGATGTGAAGCCCATGATAAACTCACTGTTCCGGAACACCTTGGTGTCGGCGCGAACCGTGATCGAGTAGCCGGCCACGCCGGCACTGTCACCACCAATGATCACCCTGCCGTCATGCTCAAGACCGACGATGCAGGTCACAACGAAGAAGCATATCCGGTCGAGACGCGATGTGTCCGACAAGCCCCGGATAACCCTCATCGTACATATGTCGCTTCAACAGGTCATGGGGTCATAGGGTCATAGGAAGAGACTGCTCAGCCCAGATGATCTTACCGTCACGAGTTTGGCGGGTTCCCCAGCGCCCAGCGAGCGCAGCGACCAGAAACAGACCGCGTCCGCCCTCGTCAAGGGTTCGGGCACGGCACAGGTGCGGGGCCGCGCTGCTGGCGTCGGAGACCTCGCAGATGAGGGCGGTGTCCCGGATCAACCGCAGCTGGATGGGCCCCCGAGCATGACGGATCGCGTTGGTGACCAACTCGCTGACGAGCAGCTCTGTCGTGAACGCGGCGTCGTCCAGCCCCCACGCGGCGAGGGTGCGCAATACCCCCGCCCGAGCGTGGGTGACCACAGCCGGATCGGCGGGCAGGTCCCAGCTGGCGACCTGGCTCTCATCGAGAGTCCGAGTGCGGGCAATCAGCAGCGCAACGTCATCGGCGGGATGTTCGGGTAGCAGGGTCTTGAGCACCCGGTCGCAGATGGCCTCCAACGACGGCGAGAGCTCCGGCGACGAAGGCAGGAGTTCGTCGGTGGGCCGAGGCGGGGCGAGTGCACCGCGCAGCGCGTCGAGCCCCACATCGATGTCATACGCGCGGGACTCGACCAGCCCGTCGGTGTAGAGGACGAGCAGACTGCCCGCCGGCAGTTCGACCTCGACAGCCTCGAACGGCAAAGCGCCCAGCCCGAGCGGTGGGCCGGCAGGCACGTCCAGAAAATCGACCGTGCCATCAGGGGCGACCAGCGCGGGCTGGAGATGACCGGCTCGCGCCAGGGAGCAGAGACGGGAAACCGGATCATAGACAGCGCACAGACAGGTCGCACCGATTTCGTTGACGGCCTCGCGGTCCGAGGGAACGACGTTTTTCGCGGCTTCATCGTAGTCCGCGGCGAGACGCACGACCACATCGTCCAGACGGGTGAGCAGCTCGTCCGGTTCAAGATCGATATCAGCCAACGTACGGACGGCGGTCCGCAGTCGGCCCATGGTCGCGGCGGCATGGACACCATGACCGACCACGTCGCCGACCACCAGTGCGACCCGGGTTCCAGACATCGGAATCACGTCGTACCAATCACCCCCCACACCGACCTGGGAACTGGCCGGCAGGTAGCGGGATGCGACCTCGACGGCGCTCTGTTCGGGCAGCCGTTGTGGTAGCAGACTGCGCTGAAGGGCGAGTGCGGTCGTGCGCTCACGGGTGTAACGGCGAGCGTTGTCGATGGACACCGCGGCCCGGGAACCGAGTTCCTCGGCGAGGACGAGGTCATCCTGTTCGAAGGCTTCCGGGCGCTGGTGTCGGGCGAATATCGCAACTCCGAGGGTCGTTCCGCGGGCACGTAGTGGCACCGCCATCACCGAGTGGAACCCGTACTCACGGGCCACGGCCATGCGGGCAGGATCCCCTGCCACCCATCGGGCGACATCGGGGTCGGCAATCCGGTTCAGAATGGGCTGGCCGGTTGCCAGACATCGGGCTGGGGGCGAGAAGGCCGGATAGGTGTCCACCTCCCCCAGCTTGACCACAACCTCCGTGCTGCCTTCGACAACGGACCGGTGGGCGACGCGACGCAGGGCGACCGGGCCGACCAACGGACCGGGAGCCGGCTCACCCCCGAAATACACCGAATCGAGCAGATCGACGCTGGCCCAGTCCGCTAGTGCGGGGATGGCCATGTCGGCCAGCTCCTGGGCGGTCCGGGTCACGTCAAGGGTGCTGCCGATACGGGTACTCGCATCGTCGAGCAGGGCCAACCGCTGCCGGGCCCAGTACTGCTCGCTTACATCGAAGGCGGCGGCGAACACGCCCAGCACTCGACCGTCCGGAGCCTTGATCGGCGACATGCTGGTGGCCCAGGCGTGGTCGCGGGGCTCGGAGGGGGCTCGAACATAGTTCTCGTAAACTACCGATCGACCGGTTTCCACCACCTGACGCAGCTTCCCGGCAAACCCTGCGTAGCTGGGGTTGCGCAGCGCGTCCATGAACGGCTGTCCGCGGAGCTCGTCCTCCTCAAGGCCCAACATGGATTTCGCGCCAACGCTCAGCCGCCAGAACCGAGTCTGGGCATCGTAGATCACGATAAAGAGTTCGGACTGCGTGAACCCCCAGTCCGCGATCGTCCGATCGTCCACGGGCGCCAACGGATTCTCCTTCGGATCCGCCAGCCTCTCCGGATCACCCAACCTCCCCGGATTACCCTGCACTCCGGGGGCGACCAGGAACCACTGAACCCCCCCGTCAGCGTCCAGCAATGGATAGGCACACAGTGTTACATCGAGGATCCGGCCGTCGCAGTGACGCACGGCGACTTGCCCACTCCAGCTCCGCTGCTCCGCCACGGCCAGGCGGAGGGCGCCCGGAATGGCGGTGGCAAGGATGCCGACCCCGGACTTCCCGACGATCTCATCCGGGGAATAACCGAGCATCCGACAGGCAGGCCCGCTCCACGCGATGACGGTGCCATGCGGGTCAACTGCGGCTGTGGCCGCATTCACCACACCAAGAAAATCATCAATCCGACCGTCGACGGCCGGGCCGCGTGCGTCCATTGTCATCTATCTCGCTCTTCCCCGTCGCGCCCCGGTTAGAACCAGGAAATCGCGACCTATACCCGACAGCGGGAGCTGTGGTCAACTACCCGGGAAGCCGGAGTCACCAAGGGCGAGCATTGCCTGACAGACCTCGGCGGGACACATCGGCGGCTCGGGCAACGGGCGGGCCCGTTCAGCGCGAAAGGCGTCGAGCATGAGGCCGAGGTGACGTTGCCAGGCTCGAGGAGCAACGCTGCGGGTCGCCTGGATGATGCGGGTGTTGGCCCAGATGAAAATGGCGATGTCCTCCGCAGTAACGTCGTCACGTAGCGTACCCTGCTGCTGGGCGCGGGCGACGATGCGGCAACTGAGATCGTAGGCGCTGCTTCTAGCCTCCTCCAGCCGATGGGCCTTGGGTAGGTGCATCGAGGCCACATCGTTGAAGCCGCGATCATGGGCCTGGAGGCTGCACAACCGCTCCAGGTAGAAGGTGAAGCCGTCCCAGGCGTCGGTCATGGCCAATGCCTGCTCACCGGCCTCAACCCAGGACCGCAACTTGTCGAGGAAGATTGACTCGATCAGGTCGATGCGGGTGGGGAAGTGTCGGTAAACGGTGCCGATCGCCACACCGGCGCGCCGGGCGACTGCTTCCAACGACGCGTCGACGCCCTGTGCGGCAAAGACGTCACGCGCAGCCAACATGATCGAATCACGGTTGCGCTGTGCGTCGCGACGCAGCTGGCGCTCCCGACAATTGGAACGCGGCACATCGAGCATGCTTCCAGCCTACGGATGAACGTACCGTTGTGTTACGTGACGCCAGCCATCATGTGACGAAAACCTGGCTTTTTCGTCACATGATAATGGCCCGTCCGTTCCGGCAGGGAATACGCTCGCCCATCGGTTCGGACGGGCGTATTCGAACGTCGCCTGCGGCGCGAAAATGCGGCGCGAAAAATCGATCATCACAGCCTCCGGTCGAGACGAACCGGCTGCTTTCCGGATCACCCGACGGACGGCACCACGATGAGATCCAGATCGATCGCCTGGTAGCGGGCGACCATACCCTTCATCTTACTGACACCGAACTCGTTTCGATCGATCCGGGTGACCGCATGGAACCGCACCTCATTGTCGGCCGGTGCCGCGGCGGTGATCGTCAGTTCCACCGGCCGGGAGACACCATGGACGGTAAGAGTGCCGGGCACGACCCACGCGCCGGAAGCCTCCCGGATCCCTTCGGCGACGAACGTGATGTCCGGATGGGTTGCGACGTCGAGAAAATTCTTTGTCTTGAGATGGTCATCCCGCTTGCGGTTAGCGGTGTTGACGCTGGTCGCGTCGAGCACGGCGCGAACGCCGGACTTTTCGATCGGGTCGGCGACAACCACCGCGCCTTCACGAACGGCGACGGTGCCGACCGCTTTGGCAAGCCCGAACATGCCGCGGGTGGTGAACCGCACGGTGGAGCGCTCAGGGTCGATACGGTAGGTGCCTGCGCGGGGTACCGCCACATCCTGTATCGATACCGGCCGTCCTGCCATGGTCTTTTCCTCCTGATGGCCTCAAGGCTGCCGGCCACGTGAAAAGCCTGGGAAAAGCATCTACGCCATCGACGAGCGACATGTGCGCGATTTCACGAGCGGCCGAGCTGCCCACGATGAACGTTGTCAGCATAACACGAACATGAGGCTGACCTCGACTTACGTGATCCGATACCGGGACCTGACCTGCCGCCACGCGACTAGGACGTCATCGATCAAGGACGATCGACGCACAGGTGGAGCCCACCCCGATCGTGAGGCCGGGGTGCTAGTATGATCATCGACTGTGACCATCCCGCGCCAGCCGCCCGCAGCCGCGCCGGATGATCCTCGGAGCGGATGGCCCGGCCCGGATGCGAAAGGTCAGATCGACTACGGCC
>NZ_CAUVXG010000011.1:75127-114533 GCF_963555885.1 Protofrankia sp. Cr2 | reverse complement strand
CGCCACCCGCTGCGCCGGCCCCCACCCCCGAACCGGAACCCGGACGAGCCACCCAGCAGTGAGCGGCGGACAGCCGCGGCCGCACACATCGCCATCATCGGATTCCCGGAGAACTGCTTCCGAAAGATCAAAGAAGATCACTAAAATCGTTCGGTGCATCCAGGATCAGTACTCGACAATGTCCTTGAATTTCGCCAGCGATGTTTCAAGAGCAGTCTGCGCGGAGGTGGTGAGTCGTCTGCCCCCGATTCTGACCATGGTGCCGGTGAATTCGTTCGTAACGGTGACCCGGGTGCCTCCCTCGACCGTTTCGACCTCGTAGGACGTCTGGACCGAGGTATTCATCGGACCGAGACCCTTGAACTCCAGCAGCCGTGGCGGCTCCACCGTCATGATCGTCCATCTGACCTCGGCGGACGTTCCCATGTTCGATATTTTCTGGGTGAACGTCGACGACGGCTCGAGGGCCGCGGGTGCTCCTTTGGGGAAGGAAATATGCACGGTGTTCCAGTCCGGATACCTGGACAGGTCGGTCAACGTGGCCCATACACTGTCCAATGGTGCGATACAGAGCGTACTTGCCGAAATAGTCGCCATGGTCGAATCTTCGCTGCTGCGGCGAATACCTGTCAACGGGCACGTTGTGGTTCTTACTATCCCACCGGCGTGCTATTCAGAGCGGCCGGAATCGGCGTCGAATCCGCCATCCCGGACACCCTGTGTCACCGCCCAGGCAGCAGTGCTTGGATGAGTTCTGCGGAACCGAGGACTATGAGGCCGTCCGAGTCCGGCGCCACCCGTCCCCACAGCGCCAGCAGTACCTTGTCGGCCGGTCCGCGCAGCATTCCGTCCCCTTTCGCGTGGCCGACGCTCACCTCGACCGTCGTGCCGTCCAACCGGACCAGCCATTCCCCATCGGTGTCGGTGAGGTGTACGTGCGCGCTCCCGTCGGCGGCGACCGGCGTCACCCCGGCCGCCCTGGCGGCCGGAAGCAGGACGGTGAGCACCTCGTCCACCCCGTCAGCGGCGAAGGTCGGCTCGACCGTCCATGTCAGGCCGGCGCAGTTCGCCGCGTCGTACCGGTGCACGAGCAGTTCGTGTGCCAGCCTGCGGGGCCAGAATCGGGCGATCTTCGGCGCCAGCGTGAAGTTCCACGCGGGCAGGTCGGCGTCGACCGAGGTGAGGATGTCGACCGCCAGGTCGAGACATTGATGGTAGTAGTCGATCAGTTCGGTGTCGTCGGTCGGCGGCGGTCCGACCCGCTCCGGCGGCTGCGTCGTCGCCCGGCGTATGTGGGTCGTCTGGGCCTCCAGCACACGTCCGACATGACCGACAAGCCGGCGGGCATCCCAGCCGGGACAGGTGGGAACCGGGCGGTCGAGGTTGCCGGTCACGGCGCTCAGCAGCGCCTCGCCCTCATGGCGGATCAGGTTCGGATAGTCCGTGGTGTCCACATGGTGAGTCTGCACCCGACAGGGTTGCCAGCGCTGCCCTGCGGCGGCGGCTGACGGCGACGCGGGTCGCCACCGGTTTGTCGGCACGAGGCTGCTCGACCGGTCCGAAGGCCAGGGACGCTGCTGCGACGTTAGGTTCGCAGTGTCACAACCCGAACTCGATACGGATCGCGCCCCCTATTGCCGGTCGCTCTTAGGAATGCGTAGGTCGTAGGAGAGATCTTCGACGACCTGGTCGAAGCGGGTAGCTACCTCCGGCGGGAGATAGTAGGTACGCCGGACGCCGCGTGGCGCTGGCGGGCGACCGGGCGCGCGGCGCTGCGGCCTCATCCAGCCGCTGTTCTGGCTGGTCATGATCACCGTGTGTCGTCTCCGATGCCGGTCGTGGAAAGCCGGGTAGCGGCGCTCCCCGCACTCCCCGGGCTCGCCGATCGACAGGGCCGAGGTCCGGGCGGGTCACGGATGGATCTCCCTGCCGGTGGCTAAATGCCAGCGCTCCAGCGTAACGCAGATATCGGAGCCAAATATGACAAATTTCATGGACGCAGCATAGCTTTACCAAGGTCCAGACCTTTGATCATGTGATTTCTGCGACTATTTGCCGAACATCTGGTGAACGGCGCCGCCACTCGCTACAATATAGCGCTCCTGTGGGGGCCTGCTCGCTGTCCGAACCCATGATTCACAACAGGCTCGTACTGCCGACCACGGCGCCCTACATTGGGCCGGAACGCCAATACCGATGGTGGGATTGTGGTGTGCGGAACCCAGTGCACAGCGGAGCGAACGTTCTATAGTCGACTCTGTTTCCGATCGCTCCCGGCGTCCCGGAGCAGCCGGCGGTTTGCCAACAGGAGAGGGACGAGATGGCTGATCTCCATCCTCTGTCGTATAACCAGGAACTCATGCTGGCATTTGGCGCAGAGGTTGGTTTCGGTGCGTCTCGGTGGAACCATCAGGTCATCATCGATCTGCGCGATTATGATGACGCGGACGTCGGTCGAGTCCTCCACCAGCTCTTTCGGCGCCACGCGATCCTACGCACCCGGATAGGCCTGCGGGAAAATCGGCACTGCCAGGTCGTGGACGAGCTTCCGGTGCGCTTACCTCACCGGGTGGCCGACATGGGCCACACTTGTCCCGATGCTGTGGCGAAGGCGGAGCTGGCCCGACCATTCGACCTCTATGCGTGCCCTCTGCTGCGCAGCGTTGCGGTGCCGAGAGCTGATGGTGGTGCGTGGCTGATCCTGACGCTGAACCACCTCATCTCCGACCGGGAGTCGGAAATCAAGCTGGCTGCCGAATTCGCGCACCGGTACGAGCGGGCCGGGTCTCCCGGCGACGCGGAAGCAGCACCCAACCAGTACGCCGACTTCGCCCGCTGGCAGCGGGCGGCGGTGGCCCGCTACCTGCGGGACCCGACCTCCGCTCCGCAATGGTTGGAGTACGAGAGCATGGTCCGGGCGCTGGAGCCGGACCGTAAAGCCCCCACCAGCGGACATCGGGACACGGCCTCGCCGCCGCCAGAGGCGCTGCGCCGGGAGATGGTGGTGGAGTTCACCACCGCGGACATGGCGATAGTGACCGCCTACTGCCGGTCCCGGAAGGTAACGCTGAACATGGCATTTCTGGCAGCGCTTGCCACGGCGACGGTCAGCGTGCCCCACCTCACCGTCGGTCTGTTGCTGGGTGAGACGACGACCCGCTATCCCTACCGCTTCGCTGACACTCTCGGTCCTTTCCCCGACCTGTGGCCGATCAGCCCGCCGGCAGCCGCCGCGACTGACTTCCCGACCGTGCTGTCCTCCGTTCGCAACCAGCTCCTGCGGGTCATCGAATTCCCGCTTCCGTTTCATGTGCTGGTCGCCCGTGCCGCCTGGCTCGCCCAGGAGTTGCGCAATGATCGGCGGGCCCACTGGATATTCTACCAGTACTTCAACGAAGCAACGTCCCAGGCTGATCAGCGCACCCGCGTCGCCGGCGTTGATTTCCCAGACGTGTTCGGGGAGCAGAGCAGTATCTTCGGGATTCACCTCCAGCTGCGGCTCCGCGAGGGATTGCTGCGTGGACGGCTGAATTACCACGCGGGCAGCCTCAACCAGCACGACATGGTCGTGTTCGTCGACGGGATCCGCAACGCGCTCCAGCAGGCAACCGGCCAACCCCTGCTCCTCCCCGTCGGGGAAGCCGGCGAACACGCCTGGGCTGGAAGGGAAACACCATGACCACCTGGATCTCGCCCGCACCCATCGAGGGAGAATGTGTGAGCGATCTGATCGATCAGTTGCAGGCGACCTGCGCCATCGCCGATCCCCGCCACGCGATCACCCTTCCGGCCATCGCCTACTGTTCGGCCGAGTTGTACGAGCTGGAGCAGACCAAGGTCTTCCGGTCGGGCTGGCAGGGCGTCTGCCGGGTGGAACAGATCGCCGAGCCCGGTTCCTACTACTCGATCGACCTACTGGGCCGTGCGCTGGTGGTGACCCGCGACCGCGACGGTGAGCTGCATGTGCTGTCACGGATCTGCCGGCACCGCCGGGTGGAGGTGGTGGCGGGGGCCGGCCGGGCCAGCAGCCTGGCGTGCCCGTACCACCTGTGGACGTACGGCCTCGACGGCCAGTTGCTCGGCGCACCCCTCATGCACGAGGTCCCGGGTTTCGACAAGGGGGAATTCCGCCTGCCGCATGTGCGGCACGAGGTCTGGCACGGCTTTGTCTTCGTGAACCTCGACGGGACGGCCGAGCCGCTCGCACCCCAGCTCGCCAAGCTGGAGCCCTACCTGGAGAACTACGACCTCGACGGCTACCGGTCGGTCGACGTCAGCGACTGGGACTGCCCCTGGGACTGGAAAATCATGGTGGAGAACTTCATGGAGTGCTACCATCACATCGGTCCACACCGTAACACTCTCGAGGACGAATATCCCGCGGCGATGAGCTGGATCGACAAGGGCGACGATCTCTTCTCGATCCTGCATATGTCGCAGGACCCGAAGTACGGCGACCAGACCCCGTTGCTTGCGGGATCGAGCAGGCTGCGCCCCGAACAGCTTCGCGAGATCATTGTTTTCGCCATCTACCCCCATTTTATGGTTTCGCTGGGAGCAGGCTTCCTCACCTGGATGAAGGTGCTTCCCGAGGGACCCGGAAAGATGCGCCTCCAACTGGACATCGCCATGTCCGGTGCCGCGCTCGCCGAACCGGACCGGGAGAATCTCCAACGCAGATTGGTGGATGCCACCATTGCCATCTACAAGGAGGATGTCGACGTGTGCGCCGCTGCGCAGCGGACGGCGAACAACGACACGGGCGATGGCGGCGCGGGCGATGGCGGCGCGGGCGATGGCGGCGCGGGCGATGGCGGCGCGGGCGATGGCGGCGCGGGCGATGGCGTCGGCCGGCTCGCCCTGATCGAGCAGTCCTTGTGGGAACTGTACCGCTACCTGGGCCGCCAGCTCGGCCTGGTGGAGACGGGTCAATCGGACCCGTTGTGCTGCGACCGACCGCGGAGGTCGTGATGTCGGCAGAAGTGCCTGACGGCACTGGTGAGACACCGATCTATCGAGTCGTGGTCAATCACGAGGAGCGATACTCCATCTGGCCCGACGACCGGGCAAATCCGCCGGGCTGGGCCGATGAGGGGACCGCCGGGAGCAGGGAGGCCTGCCTGTGTCGGATCGAAGCGGTCTGGACGGACATGCGGCCGCTGAGTGTGCGCGCCCGAGCCGGGTGAGAACGGTGGACCTCGACATGGTGGACCGGGACACGGCGCAGACCACAGGGACGTCCGGCATTGACCGCACCACACCGATCCCGCTTCTACTGGAGGGCACCGCAGCGGCGTCGCCCACCGCCGTCGCGGCGGAGGACGCAACGGGTACGGTTACCTACGCACAGCTTGTCGGGCGCGTCAACCGCTTGGCCAACCGGCTGGTCGAGGTAGGCGTGGGCGTGCAGGACCGGGTGGGCGTCCTGATGCGCCACTCCAGCGATCTTCTGGTCGCGGTGTTGGCCGTCCTGCGCGCGGGCGGGGTCTACGTGCCGATCGACCCGGATTACCCGGACACGCGAAAAAACCTCCTTGCCACGGATTCCGGCATCGTGGCGCTCATCACCGCTGCGGACAGCGGGGATACGCCGGTAGGCGGGTCCGTGCCGATGATCCAGCCCGACCGGGGTTCGGCTGCGCACTGCGTCCGCACCCACCAGGTCGCCCCGGACGATCTTGCCTGCGTCATCCACACCTCGGGCTCGACCGGGGTTCCCAAAGGTGTGATGATCACGCACCGTGGTCTGTCCAACCTGGCCTTCGCCGCGGATGCGGAGTTGGCCATCGGGCCGGCGGACCGTTACCTCATGCTGGCCTCGGCATCCTTCTCCGCGTCGCTGGAGGAGATGTTCCCGCCGCTGATCCATGGTGCGACGAGCGTGTTCCCCGCGGATCGGGCCGCGCTGTCGTCGGTGCATGCACTCCTCGACGTCGTCGAGTCCCGGGCGATCACACTGCTGGAGTTGCAACCGCCCCAGTGGCACCTCCTCGTGTCCTACCTGGTCGAGACGGCAGGTGCGCTCCCGCCGTCGCTGCGGCGGGTCATCGTGGGCGGGGACCGGGTGCTGGCGCAGGCTGTCGTTCAGTGGGAGCGTCTGGGGATCCCACTCGTGCACGTGTACGGGCCGACCGAGAGCACCGCGACGGCCACCTACTGGACGGTCCCGCCGGGTCGGATGCCCCAGGACGGCGTTCTCCCGCTCGGCGACGCGATCCCCGGCATGCACCTGTTCGTGGTGGACGCGCAGCTCCGACTGGTCGACCCGGGTACCCCCGGGGAACTTCTGCTCGGCGGCGACTCCCTTGCCCGGGGGTATCTGGGCAAGCCCGCGGCGACGGCCGAGGCGTTCGTACCCGACCCGTTCTCCGGGGCGCAGGGTGGCGTGCTGTACCGAACGGGTGACCTCGTGCGCGAGCTGCCGGACGGGCGGCTGCAGTTCCTCGACCGGATCGACCAGCAGGTGAAGGTGCGCGGCTACCGGATCGAACCCACTGAGGTGGAGGCGGCGCTGCAGCAGCATCCCGCCGTAGGCCAGGCGCTGGTGCTGCCTCGGGAGGATGCGGCCGGTCAGCGCCGTCTGGTCGGCTATGTGACAGCCGAGGTGAGCGCGGTGACCTCGACGGCGTTGCGGTGCTTCCTCGCGGAGAGGCTGCCGAGCCACATGATCCCGTCGGCGGTCGTCCGCCTCGACGAATTCCCCCTTACCCTTCACGGCAAAGTCGACCGGGCTGCCCTGCCCGCTCCGCTGCCACAGCGGCCGGAGCTGAGCACCGAGTTCGTGCCGCCGGCCGATGCGCTGGAGCGTGAGGTGTGCGCACTGGCCGCCGAGCTGCTGCGCCTCGACGAGGTCGGGGTCCTGGACGATTTCCTGGAGCTCGGCGGGGACTCCCTGCTCATCATGAGCATGATCAGCCGCATTGAGGTGCGCTACCACGTGCACGTCGGCTTCCGCGAGGCGTTCGAGGAGCCCACCGCGCGCGGGCTCGCCTCCCGGGTGGGCCGCTCGCCGGTGCAGGAGCGGCGAGCGGAGCCGACGATGTCGGTCACGGACTGATCGGGCACGGACTGATCGTCCACCACTGGGTACGGCATCTGGTATGGGAGGAACGCCATGGTTCGCGGTGCAAGCACGGCTGGCCCGGCGAATACCGTGACGGTGTCCGTCACGGCCAAG
Source organism: Protofrankia sp. Cr2 (assembly GCF_963555885.1). Lineage (NCBI taxonomy): Bacteria > Bacillati > Actinomycetota > Actinomycetes > Frankiales > Frankiaceae > Protofrankia > Protofrankia sp. Cr2. Next base: position 107,356 of record NZ_CAUVXG010000011.1, on the reverse strand, counting down.
GCCCTGGTGGCCGAGGATGTCGTCACGCTGACCCTCGAGCGTCCGGACGAGGGTCGACTGCCGGACTGGACGCCGGGTTCCCATATCGACCTGGTGCTGCCGAACGGGCTGACCCGCCAGTACTCCCTGTGCGGTGACCGGTGGGACGCCCGTTCCTACCGTGTCGGGATCCTACGGGAGCCCGCCAGCCGCCGTGGGGGCTCGGGCTCGGGCTCGGGCTACGTGCACGACGAGCTGTGGCCCGGTGACCGGGTCGGCATAGGCGGGCCGCGCAACAACTTCCACCTGGTCCCGTCTGAGACCTACCTGTTCATCGCGGGGGGAATCGGAATCACCCCGCTCTTACCGATGATCCACCAGGCCGACCTGATGGGCGCGCAGTGGAACCTGCTCTACGGGGGCCGCCGGCGCATGTCGATGGCGTTCCTCGACGAGCTCGCCGGCTACGGCGAGTGCGTACATGTGGTCCCCCAGGATGAGTTCGGTCTGCTCGACCTGTCCAGCTGGCTCGATGCGCCGCGGCCCGATGTGAAGGTCTACTGCTGCGGTCCTGCCGGACTGTTGGATGCGGTCGAGGCGGCCTGCCGAACCTGGCCCCCGCACGCGCTGCGCACCGAACGTTTCGCCGCCCGGGAACAGGACGCACCGGTGCACGGGGCACCGTTCGACGTCGAGCTGCGCCGCTCGGGCGCCACCGTCACGGTGACGCCGGACATCTCCGTGCTCGACGCTGTGGGGGCCGCGGGCATCGAGGTGTTCTCATCCTGCCGCCAAGGTGTGTGCGGCACCTGCGAGACCACCGTGCTCGAGGGCCGGCCCGACCATCGGGACTCGATCCTCGACGCCGACGAGCGCGCGGTGGGCGCATGCATGTTCATCTGCGTCTCCCGCTCCTGCACCGACCGCCTGGTCCTCGACCTCTGACCAGAACTGTTACCACCAGAAACGGAGGCAAGCGGTGACCACCACCGTCGACCACAGCCGGACGTTGCCGACATCGGATGTCGATCCGTTCGCTCACGACATCCTGGAGGATCCGCACGCATTCCACGCCCAGCTCCGCGACGCCGGGCCGGTGGTGTATCTGACCCGCTACAACCTCTACGCGATGGCCCGCTACGAACACGTGCGCACCGCACTGGTCGACTGGCAGGAGTTCTCCTCCGCCCCCGGCGTGGGGCCGAGCAGCTTCAGCCACGACGCACCGCCCGGACCGCCCGGCGTTCTGTTGGAGGCTGACCCGCCTCGGCACGACGCCCCCCGACGGGTACTGGCGAAGATTCTCGGCCAGCAGGCAGTGCGCCGGCTGCGGGAGCAGTGGTTCACCGACGCACGCGACCTGGTCGACGCGGTTCTCACCCGGGCGGAGTTCGACGCGGTACCCGCTCTGGCCGCAGCCTTCCCCCTGCGGGTCTTTCCCGACGCGGTCGGGCTCGCCCGCGAGGGCCGGGAGAACCTGCTCCCCTACGGGGACCTCATGTTCAACGCCTTCGGCCCGTACAACGACCTGGTCGCGCAGGGGGCACCGCGGCTGCCGGAGTTGTTGGGATGGGTCAACGCCCAGTGCGCCCGCGCAGCCCTGGCCGAGGGTGGCTTCGGCACGCAGATCTGGGCCGCGGCCGACCGTGGCGAGATCACCCATGCCCAAGCCCCGCTTGTCGTCCGGTCGCTGCTGACGGCCGGCGTGGACACCACCGTCAACGGCCTGGCCGCCCTGCTGTACGCCGTCGCCACCCACCCCGACCACTGGCGGCGGCTGCGCGAGCAACCGCAGCTCGCACGGGTCGCCTTCGACGAGGCGGTGCGCTGGGAATCGCCGGTACAGGCCGCCTTTCGCACCGCGACCACCGACGTCCGGGTCGGGGACACGATGATCCCCGAGGGCGCAGGGATCCTGATGTTCCTCGGCGCGGCCAACCGTGACCCCCGCCGGTGGGAACATCCCGACACCTTCGACCCCGGCCGCGACCCCTCCGGCCACGTAGGTCTTGGCACGGGCATCCACCAGTGCGTCGGCCAGCACATCGCCCGCCTCGAGGCCGAAGCGCTGCTCACCACCCTGGCCCGCCGGGTCGAGCACATCGAGCTCGCCGGACCGACCCGGCGCCGCCACAACAACACCCTGCGCGCCTGGGAATCCCTACCGGTCCGCGTGCGGCTCGCCCGCTGATCTGCCTATTGCCAGTCGCTCTCAGCAGGTCCAGTTCCGTCATCGGACCCTCGCCTATTCGCTTATTCGCCGAGTCTCCTGGCGGCCGGCAGGACCTCCTTGCCGAAGAGCTCGAGACTCCGCTCGGCATCCTCGTAGGGCATCCCGCCGTACGCGGGTGAGACAGCGAGCGCAAACCCGCCGAGGGTCCGGTGGACATCGGTGATCTTCTCTATGATTTCGTCCGGGGTGCCCACGAGCGCGGACGCGGCGTAACGGTCTGCCGCCTTGTCGAGGCCGACGTCACGCAGCGCCTCGGCCATCTCCGCGTGGCGCTGATAGCCCGTGATGTGCTGGAAATGGTCCCCGGCCATCTCGTAATGTTTCACATGAGAGTGGAAGTATCGTTCGATCCAGCCGTGCGCCCGTTCCCGGGCGAGGTTGCCGTCCTCGTGACAATAAAGATTGATCGTGCACAGGATCGGCGGCGCTTCCATATTGTGTGTGGCGCGGTACTGGTCGCGGTAGCCGGTGAACAGGTCCATGTTCTCCGTTACCGGTTTGGTCACGAAGGCGAGCAGCCCCGCGCCGAGTGTGACCGCAGAGGCGATCGAGTCGGGCGAACCGGCGGCGCAGTACATGCGGTCGGCAAATGAGGCGCGCGGACGGGGCCGCAACGCGGTCCGCGGCTGCGGATAGTAGGGCCCGGCACCCTCGATGTACCCCGTTTCCAGGGCTTGGACAATCATCGCAGCGGCTTCGTCGAACCGGCCCCGTGACTGGTCCATCGGGATCTGGAACGGCGCGTATTCGGTGCGGGACAGACCGCGGCCCAGCCCCAACAGAGCCCGGCCGTCCGAGAGGATGTCGAGCATGATCATATTTTCGGCCACCCGTAAGGGGTCGTGCCACGGCACGATCACCGCCGCGGTACCGAGTTTCACCCGCTCCGTCCGTCCCGCCACATGAGCCAGGAACACGATGTTGTTCGGGCACATCGCATAGTCCGAGAAATGATGTTCCACGGCCCAGACGCTGTCGAAACCCAGTCGCTCGGCCATGTCGGCGAGTCCTACCTCGCCGGCGTACATCGCCGCGTCGCTGAGGTTCTCGCGCAGGTTCCCGAATCCCAGATCGATTCCGATGTGCATGGCTTCCCCTCTGCGGGTGTTCAGCGGCCGGATGTGCGATCATTAATCATCGCCGATGTCCGATGACAGTAGTCGACCACCGGTGATCGTCTCGGCGAAGGAGAGGCGGTACCCTCGCAAGACTTCCACCGGGCGTAGGAGCGCCAGTTCATCCGTCGGGGAATCGAAGAATTCCAGCTCGGCGCTGCCGCCCCATACGTTGTGCACCTGTTGCCGGGTGCTGCCGCCGGTGACCAACTCCTCCAGCGCGGCTGTCCCTGGATTCCACGCGGGGAAGCGGCGGGTGTGTATCAGCGGCGCAGTCATGAGATCCGGAGCCTCGGCTGGGGAGTCGAGCGTCACGTACGCTTCGACCAGCCGACGATCTCCGGCGGCGAGCGTGCCGGCGAAGCGCGCCCCGCGGGCGAGGGCAGGTGTGGCCCGGCCAATGTCGAACGCTCTGGTCAGCGCAATGCTGCCCATCTTCTTCGGATAACCCTGGATGAGACCGCGGACCAGTGAGAAATCCTTGTCGACCCAGCAGAACGGACATCTGACTACAGGTTCGCCGCGCCAGGAACACGCCAATGCGATATAGAATTCGTGGTACTGGGATCGGACAGGATCGAGTAACTCCTCCCCGCCATCGGTGCACGACTGCCAGTCTCCGAAGATCGCAGCGGCGAGGCCGGGTCGCGCTGGGGGTTCGAGACCGTCGGGGAGGAACCGGGAGACGGCGTCCGGATCGGCGAGGTACTCCACCAGCAGGACCTCGCCGGAGAAGTGCCAGGGCGGGGGCGGTACCAGCGATGATCGTCCCGTGGTCGACATCGGCAGGGTGTATCCGACGAGTTTGGCCATTGTTCTCCTCGTTCACGCAGGCAGATGCATCGCCAGAGCACCATTTTCCTGACAGATCTCACCAGCCGTGTCGGGCGAACTCCCGACGGACAGCGGCGATGGCCGAGGCGAAAATCTCCGGATCGCGGGCGAGCGCGATTCGGATGAAGCTTTCCCCCTTGTTCGGCTGGCTCCAGTAGAAGTACCGGCCCGGCAGGACGTATACTCCCACACCGGCCAGGAGGATGGCCTGCAGCTCGGATGCCGTCAACTCGGCACGGCTGATCCGAAACCACGCGACACTCACCCGGGCCACCGGCTCCTGATACTCCAGGATCGAGCCGGCGAGTTCCCGCCGAGCCGTCTCCCGATTCTGCGCCAGCAGGTCACGGATCGACGCGAAGCCGTCGGCGGCCGAGTCCCGGACATACTGCGTGAGCATGTTCAAAACAAACGGAGAAACGTTGAGGAGAACGCTTGTGTGGATGTTGTAGATGTCCGGCCAGATGTCGTCGCTGGTTGTGATCATCGCGCACTTCGCGTCCTGCACGGGCCAGGTCTTCCCGGTGTCCTCGATGGCGATGTAACTCACCTTGGACGACTCCAGGAGATCGTAGACGTCGAATCGGGCGAGCCGGTCGTCGAACAGCGTGAAAGCCGCAAAACAGAAATCCATGATCAGAATTTTGTGATGGTCCCGACAGAACCGTACGACCTCCTCGAACCCACGCCGGCCGTATTTGAGCATACTGAAGCCGGTCGGGTTGTTGGGATCGACGAGGAAGAGAGCCTCGGTGCGGACCTCGCGGGTAAGTGTCGCGTAGATCTCGTCGGGGTCGTGGAATGCAGTCTCGTCCACGGGAAAGAGGGGAACGCCGGTATTTGCGAGGAGATCGTGGAGATTGTCGAAGCACGGTTCCACCAGGGTGACCGCCATGCACCGCTGTTTGAGGAACAGCGCTGCCACGAGCGTCGAGATCGATGCCGCGTAGGACAGTAACGTCTTCTGTTTGACCAGCGCCGTGGGCTGCCGGTGCAGCTGGAAAAAGGCATCGATGAACTCTCGCTCGTAGCCGGACTGCAGGCTGTCTTCCGCCTCGTACCATAGCTGTGGAAGTCGTGCTACTATTTCTTGTTGGCCGGGTGACTGGAACTGGTGGGTATGCGCATCAGCTAGATTGTACGTCGCCTTGAGCGCCTGAATCTCGTGCTGGGTGAGATCTGGTAACACGTGGGTGTGCTGGAGCGGCACCTGGGCGGGGCTGACAACCGGGACATTCATAGCGCACCTCGTCGCTTCTGTGCCACTTACGGAGCTCATACATGTGGCGTCCGTCCGACTTACGAGCACCCGTGGTCTCGGGTTTCGGGGGCGGCGCAGGGGAGCGGCCCGCCGGTACCGGCGAGAGCGTTAACCATCAGCCGCCACGATTCCGACACCGAGTCGTTTGATCTGGTAGATCCGGATGCCGTCGACCCAGAGCCAGCCGTCCGCGAGGACGTACGGGCCGGTGTCGTCCGCACCGACGTCGAGGATCTCGACCTCAATGATGATCTTCTGGTTATGTGGGGTGACCTGACCTCGGTATTTCCAGGTCACCGGGCGGTCCGCACGCACCGGTGCGAAGCGGGGGCGTGTCATACCGGCGGCCAGGCCGCGCTCGATGGCATAGAACTGGACGAGCTGGCAGATGGCCTGTACGCCGAGCGAACCGGGCTGGACGGGGTCCTGGAAGAAGTGCGCCCGGAAGAACCACTCCCCGGGGTCGACGTCTTTCTCCGCCCGTAGCCGGCCGAGTCCGCCCGGCCCGCCGTCCGGCCAGTAGCCCGTCACCCGGTCGAGCATGAGGAGCATCGGTCCGGGTAGCCGGAGCGCTCCGCCGAAGTACTCCTGCGGTCGGGCGGTCAGATCGACTGCGAAGGATGAGCTGGCTACCAGCAGCTCCCTTTCGGTGTCGCTGGGCGGGATCCCGACCTGATCGTCGAACGCGCTGCGGGGGAAGAACCCGAACACCGTCTGGAGCGTGCATGCGGGCTCCCCGTCGGCGAAGCACTCCACCTCGAACGTCTCGATGATCATTGCGCCGTCGTGCGCCACATCGGCCAGCCGGGTGCGGGTGGCGAGCACGTTCGTGTCAGGACCGATCTCCCGGTGGAACGTCGCGGTCCCGTCCAGGTTGCGAAAGTGCAGGTCGGTCTCGCTGTCCAGGGCGCTGCCGACGTATGCGGCGAGCCAGCCGCTGGCCTGGAGCACGACCTCCATGAGGACGGCGAGCGGCATGACGGGGCTGTCGTTCTGCTCGAAGTACCAGACCTCGCCCGGTACGTCGTACTCCACCACCACGCCGGTCCCGGTCGCAAGCACCCACGGTGGCCCGTCGGTGGCCGTCACCCGGCTCATAAAATGGAACGGTGGCCCCGGCAGCCGGGCCAGGTGCCGGTGGTTGTCGAAGCGGACGTATGGGGGGCCGAACGCCTCGCTGGGCTTCCCCCAGGCGCAGCCGAGCATCGCCGGGTAGTCGAAGGCGAACGCCCCGGCCCTTGCCACCGACACGGTCTCGCCATGGCCGACCAGGCCCGCCAGGGCCGGCAGCGCAACCCCGGCGTCGGTCGGCTGCTGGGCCGGTGGCCCGGACAAGCGCCAGTGTGTGAGTGGCCAGTCCGGGACGAGACGCAGCCGCAGTCCGCTGCCGTGACAGGCCCTGATGCCGTCGACCGTGCACAGGACGTCCGCGACCAGGGTCGGTTCGGGCCCCGCGATCAGCTCGATCACGAACACCTCATAGATCATCACGTTGTTCCGTGGCTGGACCTGGCCGCGGTAGTGGATCGGATAGGCGATGCCCGACACCGGCTCGAACCGCCAGCCGTCGTGCTCCACGGTGTAGCCGCATGCCGCCAGATAGAACGACATCGCCTGGAAGCACCCTTCGGCCATCAGGGTTCCGGGCATACACGGGTCGTGCGGGAAGTGGGCCGCGAAGAACCACGCCTGCGGCGAGACCCGCATCGTCGCCTGCAGGTAGCCCCGCCCCCACGGGCCCCCGCCCGGATCGAAGACCGTCACCTCGTCCAGGAACCGGCCATCGCCGTCCGCGATCCGCGGCGTCCGGACGTGGGCGCGGGTCGACTCCCAGCCCGGACCGAAGCAGTCGGCCGGCCTGCCTTCGGCGAACGCCCGTACCTCGTCCGGGCCGAACGCGCACCGGCCCCGCACCAGCGCCGGTGGGTCCAGGACGCCGCCGGGCGGCGGGACGTGGTCCGCCGGATCCCAGGGCAGGCCCCGCCCGCCCGCGAGCTCGGCATCGGTGAACAGGCCCGCCTGGCCGGCCGCTATCGACAGGCGCAGCTCGTCCCCGGCGAAGCAGTCGCAGTGGAAGGAAAACAGCGGTATGTCACCGAATGATTCCTGGCCGTCGATGTGGACCTCATACCGCAGCGTCTCCCCGGGCTGGGGGAGAGCGCCGTGGAACGTCACCTCGCAGCCCAGCAGGCGGTATACCCGTTCGCCCCTGGCCAGCCGGTCGGCGCCGAGCCAGCTCAGCAGCAGCAGGCTGGCCTGGCCCGACTCGGCCATGATCCCGGCCGGCATTCGGCCGCACGGGTCGAGGTACCAGCTGTCGGCCAGGACCTCGGTTTCGGTCCAGATCGTGCCGATCCCCAGCGAACCCGGCTCGGCGTCGATCCCCAGCACCCGGTCGGCCAGCAGCAGCGGCGGACCGGGCAGGCGGATCCGTCGGCGCAGCGCGTCCAGGTCGGCGAACATCGACCCGAGTAGTGGCGCGACCGGGCCGGACACGAACTGCTCCAGGTCCGCCCGGCGCATCGCCGGTCCGCTGGGCTCCCGCCGGGTGCCCGGTGCCGGTGCCGGTGTGGGTGTGGGTGTCGGAGCCGGTGTCGGTGCCGGTGTCGGTTGGATGTCGGGCGGCACGGCGATCCCGTCCCGGCGGGCCATGAGTAGTGTGACCGCCCGCTGCCGTGCGGCCAGGAACTCCTCGTGCGCCTGCGCCCGGACCGCCAGGGAGTGCCGGTGCGCGTCACCGAGCAGGCGGTACTGGTCCGCCACGATCATGGCCAAGGGCTGTCCGGGGCCGCTGGCCAGACCGACCGCTTCGACTGGGACCGCAGCTGGGACCGCAGCCGGGGCCAGGACCGGGGCCAGGACCGCAGCCGGGGCCAGGGCTGGGGCCGGGACCTGGACGGGGGCCAGGGCCAGAACGGGAGCCGGTGCCATCACCTCGCCGGGCGGAACCTCAGGATGGCGCGGGTCGGGCAGCTGCGTGTCGGGCAGCCGCACCTGCGGCGGGTGCGCGGGAAGCACGAGCGCGCGCCCGGTCGGTACGCGGGTCGGCCAGGAATCGGCGAGGTGGCGGGCCAGCGCGGTGGTGTCGGCAGGCACGCCCGCGGCGACGAGCTCGGCCACCGCCCGCAGCAGCGCGTTGACATCCCGCCCGTCCGGGCCGTCGAGAGAGACAGTGAGGTGCTCGCGGGCGCCCAGGGTGTGACGGATCCACGACGAGCACAGCGTGCGCGGGCCGTGTTCGATGAAGATCCGGCCACCGTCCGCCCAGGCCCGCTCGACCGTGTTGGCGAAGTCGATGGGCCCCAGCTGCTGGCGGGTCACCGCTTCTGCCGCGCCGTCCGCGGTCGGGTGGAACCACATGCCCGTCGAGCACGTGTAGAAGCGGACGTCGGTGACGGCGGCGGTGGGCAGGTGGTAGGTCCGCAGCCAGTCGGCGCGGACGTCGGCCAACTCGGGCACATGCGCCGGGATCTCGTACGGGATCGGCAGGGCGTGCAGGTCGTCGAGCCGGCGGCGCACCCGCTCGCAGCCGCCGGCCTCGCCGCCGATGACACACGAGTCACGCGTGTTCACGACCATCAGGTGGACGGCGGGTTCACCCGCAAGCGCGGCCCGCACCCGGTCGACCGGTCCGTCGATCAGGTAACTCGCCCAGCCGGTCTCGGGGATACCCAGCCGCCGCCACGCGCGACGCACCACCTCGAGGTCGCCGGCTATCTCCCGGGCGAACAGGTCCGGGTCCGCGGCCTGCGCGGACAGCGGGGTGACATCCGGCCAGGCGCCGAGGGCCGCCAGGGCGGTCAGCTCGCCCGAGGAGTAGCCGATGGACGCCTGTGGTCTGATGCCCAGCAGCGTGCGGGTGATGCCCGTGTGCAGCTGGCCGAGCACCGAAGCCCCCCAGATCTGGTCGAGGGCGTGCCGTGGCCGGGCATCGCGCGCGTAGGCCCACCCGATCAGGTGTCGCAGCGGTCCGCACCGGGTCGCCACCGCATCGGCCACGGTGGGGAAGGCGAGCATGAGTTCCCGACCCATCCCGGGGTAGGCCATCGACCCGCCGGAGAAGACGAAGACCACATCCCCGGCCACCGGGCGTTCCCGGAACACCACACCCTCGGGACGGCTGCCACCGGCCTCCAACCAGCGGCCTGCGGCCTGGGTGCGGGCAGCGTGCTCCTCGCCCTCGGCGGACAGGACGACCAGCCTGGCCGGACCGTCGGCCGACTCCCGTCCGGCGGCCAGCGCGGCCCTCACCTCGGCACGGGAGCCACCGGAGTAGACGCGTAGCAGGCGTGGGGCCTCGGCGAGGAAAGCGGCCGTCCCGCCCGGGTGCAGCCGCACTCGGACCGCCGGTCCGGCCAGTGGCTCGACGGCGGCCTCGGCCGGCTGCGGATGGAGCGTGGGTACGGCCGGCAACCCTGCCCGCGGAGTTGCCCGGTGGCGCAGCGCAAGCGCGGCGATGGCCACCGACAGCAGACCGCTGGCCGCATGCGCCCGTCCGAACAGCCGGCTGGGATCCAGCTGCTCGCGGGTCGACTGCTCGTGGGTCGACTGCTCGTGGGTCGAGGTGGTGGATCCGGCGTCCCCCACGGTCAGTCCGGGCTCGGCGCTCGCCGCCTCGCCCGAACCGTCGTCGAGCACCGCGATGATCTCATCGTTGTCCGCGCGGGCGTCGGCCAACCGCTTGAGCACCAGCACCACCGCCGCGTCACCGGGTGGGTGGGGGATGGCGAGGTCGGTCAGCGCCGCCTGATGCACCGCCTCGTGCGCGAGGTCCACCGCTCCCACCAGCACGGCGTCCGCGTCGCCGGCGCGAAGGGCGCGGGTGGCGAGCTCGAGGGCGACCAGACCGGAGGCCTCCTCCGCACTGACCGTGAAACCGGGGCCGGTCAGGCCGAGCTGCGTGTTGATCCGGTTGGCGACGATGTTGGGCATGGCGCCGAGCACACCGGCCGCGGTCTGGGCCGGCCGCACCGCGTCGCGGATCGTGTCGACCAGGCCGGGATCGGTCGTCACGGTGTCCGGGGCGAGCCATGCGGGGACCCGCCAGCGGGCCACATAGCGGGCCACCTCCGGATCGGTGCCCATGCCGATGAGCACCATGGTCCGGTCCGTGGGCAGTCGGACCCCGGCCGCGGCATCGCGCGCCGCCGCCAGGATGAGCACCTGCTGTGGCTGGGCCTGCGCCAGGTCGACGGGGGGGAAGCACAGCCCGTCGAGCCCCACCTCGACGGTGGCGCGCCGCGTCGCACGACCGGTGCCGGCCATCAACGTCCGACACAGATCGTGGGTGTCCCGGCCGTCCGCGACCATGGCCCCGATCGCGACGATGGCGACCGGCGCTACGGATGCGGCCTCGGTTGACCCTGCCTCGGTTGACCCTGTCTCGGTTGGTCCTGTCTCGGTTGACCCCGCCGACATCGCAGGTCGGGCCGGCTGGATGACCGCGGGGGTACCCATATCGTCCCCGGTCCAGGCGTCGACGATGAGGTGGGCGTTGTTGCCGCCGAAACCGAAGGCGCTGACCGCGCCGCGGCGTTGTCCCGGCCAGTCCTCGGCTTCGGTGAGCAGCCGCAGTGGCGACCCCGACAGTTCCGCCAGCGGCTCGTCGACGCCCAGGGTTGCCGGGCGGATCCCGGCCCGCAGCGCGCCGAGTACCTTCAGTAGCCCGGCGGCCCCGGCAGCGGTGATCAGATGCCCCACGTTGGACTTGACCGAGCCGACCGGCAGGCCCGCGGTGGTCAGGCCCGCGGTGGTGGCGAAGACCCGGCTGGTGCTTCGCACCTCGGCCGCATCACCGATGCGCGTCCCGGTTGCGTGGCATTCCAGCAGGCCGACGCTGTTCGGGGACACTCCGGCCGCCGCATAGGCCGCCCGGATCGCCCTGGCCTGGCCATCCTCGGACGGAGCGAGCAGGCCGTGGCTCCGACCGTCGTTGGACAGCCCCACGCCGCGGATCACTCCGAAGATCGGCGCATCCGCCGCGATCGCGTCGTCCAGCCGCATGAGCGCCACGAACGCGGCGCCCTCGGCGGGGACGAGTCCATCGGCGTCGCGATGAAACGGCCGGCTCCGTCCGGTGCGGCTCATCGCGGCCAGCGAACAGAAGCTCACGTGGATGAAGAGATCGTCGGCCCGGCTCACCCCGCCGGCCAGCATCACGTCGGCCCGGCGGTCGTGGAGCCGGTCGCAGGCGAGCTTGACCGCGTACAGCGCGGACGCGCAGGCGGCGTCGATGGCGAATCCGCCGAGCCCCAGCTCCAGAGCACGGGCGGCGAGGATGGCCGGAAGCCCTGACATGAAACGGTTGAAGGCGTGCGGGCGGCGCCCGAGAACGATTCCCAACCGGTCCCGCAGGGCGGCGTCCTGGGATTCCAGCCAGACCTGCTCGGCGTAGGCCGCCAGACCGGTCGAGGGGAAGGACAGGTTGCCCAGCACCAGGCCGGCGCGGTGCCGACGCGATTGCTGGCCGGATTCGCGCAGGGCCGCGGCGGCACCGTGCACCGTCCACCCGAACAACGGGTCCAGCGTGGCCGCACTCGGATCGGCCTGGCCGAGGGCGTCCGTGAGCGCGCCGCCCGGGTCGAGGCCCTGTTCGAATGCCTCGTCGAATCCCTGCACATATCCGCCGATGTCGCTCCAGGTGCGGTCGGCGCAGTCGGTCGGATCGCCGGTGGCCGGCGTGACGGCCAGCTCGACGGGCAGCCGCCACCGGCCCTCGGGCACGCGGGACAGGCTCACCCGGCGGCCGAGGATGTTGTCCCAGAAGTCGTCGGGATGCAGTGCGCCCGGCAGGATGCAGGAGCGTCCCACCACAGCGATCGGCTCACATCGCAGCTGCGGCCTCACCGCTGGCCGGATCCCGGGCCGGAGGTGAGTTCCTCGGGGCGCCGGACGAGGGACACGCCGAGCAGTTCCACGAGTGGTGTGGAGTCTGCGTCGAGCAGGGCCACGTCACAGGTGGCACTAAGACGATCCCACCCGCCGGCCCGCACCACACATCGCGCACCCGGCCCGACGGGACCATGCGGGAGGACCCGCACCTCGGCGATGGACATGGGCAGGAACGCGGCGCCGGGTACCTGCTGTGCGCACGGGCTCTGCTCCTCCCACTGGCTCTGCTCCTCCCACTGACTCCGCTCGGCTGCCCACAGCAGCGCCAGCTGCAGGCCGGCGTCGATCGCCGCCGGGTCGGTGTGCCATACCTCGCCCGGCCAGCCCAGCGACGTCACACCGCCGACCGCGGCGGCCGCCCCCCGCGCCGAGAGCGCGTCCACCGCCTGGATCGCCTGGAAGGCCGGACCGTGGAACAGGACCGTCCGACCGTAGGCACCCCCCCGGTCCGGGGCACCGGGATCCGCCGGCGGCAGCCAGACCTGCGCCGCGGCTCGCGTCCTGCCGTCCGCATCGATGCCCTCCGCCTCGATGGTGGTGGCCTCGATGGTGGTGGTGTACTGCGTTCCCCATGCCGCGTTCACCAGGTCCAGACGCAGCACGTCCGGGGACGGCCGGCCGGCGACCGCGCTGTGGCGGGCGCGGACGGTGAACTCCTGCCCGCCGGCCGAGTAGCGGTCGAGGTCGACGCGGCGCAGCACTGCGAGGTCACGCAGCACGTACCGGGCCGCGTCGGGGCGCCAGCTGCGCGCCACGCCCAGGAACCACTCCAGTACCAGCGCCAACGGCACCACCGGCGTTTCGGCCGGCGCGTGATCGGTGAGATACGGATGGGATTCGGAGCACACCCGGATCACCCCGGATACCGGCCCGTCCGGCCCGTCCGGCCCGTCCGGATGAGGATCAGGGCGGGTGCCGGCGATCAGAGTCACCCGCACCGGTCCCCGGCCGCTGTCGAGTTCCCGCACAAAGGCCTGCGCGCCCGCGTCCATCGCGATGAGGTCCGTGCCGCCGCGGCGAAAGTGCTCGCGTAGTTGCGGGGAGACCATGCCGCCGTCCCAGGGACCCCAGGCCAGCGACCGCACGACGCAGTCCGGGCGCCGTGCCGCCACGGTGCACGCGACCTGGCTGATCACCTCGTTGGCCATGGCGTAGTCGCTCTGGCCCGCGTTACCGAAGCGTCCGGCAACGGAGGAGAAGACGCAGACGAGATCCAACGGGTCGTCATCGGTGGCGTCGAGCAGCGCCCGCAGACCCTCGACCTTCGTGTCGAAGACGTCGGTGAACTGCTCATCGGTCTTGTCGGCCAGATAGCCGTCCGCCAGCACCCCGGCACCGTGGACCACGCCGGTGACGGGGCCGAGTTCGTCCCGAACCTGTGCCAGCACCCTGGCCAGCGCCGCCCGGTCGCGAATGTCCACCGCCACATAACGGGCCCGGGATCCCGCGGCTTCAAGTCCATCGAGGGTGGCCCGGATTTCCCGCACGGCTGATATGCGGGCCGCCTGCGCGGCGATCCCGGCCGGGTCGACCGGGAGCCCGCGATCTCGGGCCGTCGCCACCAGCCGCCCGCGAAGCTCCTTCTCGTCGACCGCGCCGCGCAGTTCCGGCGGCTCAGCGCTTAGGGGGGTCCGTCCGAGCAGCACCATGGTCGGCTGATGGGCCGCGGCCAGGGCACGCAGCGCATGCGCGGTCACCCCGCGGGCGCCGCCGGTCGCCACGATCAGCGAGCCGGAGCCTGCCCGGGACCACCGCGAGGCATCGGTGACCGGATCGGCATCCCGGTCCACCTCCTGCAGCACCCGACGGCTGCCGTCCGCGCACAACCCGACGTCGGGCTGCGACCCGCCCAGGATCAGCTCACGCATGAGGGCGTCGGCGACCGCGTCGGCGTCGCGGGACCCGCGTTCGCAGTCGACCGCCTTGGTGTGGACCCTGGGCCACTCCTTCCCGGCGGTCCTGGCGAGGCCGGCCAGCCCACCGAGCCACGCGCGGTGGCCCTGATGACCACGCAGGCCGAAGTCCCCGCCGGTGTCCTGGACGGTGACCAGCACGCCGCCGTCGGCGGCGAGGCGGGACGCGGCCGTACGGGCGAGCTGGAATGCCTCCCGGTCGGCCGCAACCGCCTCGTCCGCCGATGCCACCGGGCGGAGTCCGGCCAGTATGATCATGCCACGGACATCGGCACCGATCTCCGCGCCGGCGGTGGCGGCGATGCCGTGCCCGCGCAGCTTCTCCGCGAGGCGTTGGGCTACGCCCGTGCCGTCGTCGGTCACGATGAGCCCGCCGGCGCGTAGACCGGTCAACTCCAGCCCCGGCAGGTGCGCCGGCGCCATCACCGATGTTGATCGGACGATCTCGGCCGGCGAACCGTACGCCTGGGGCGCCGGTGTCGGCGCAGCCGCGGGTGACGCTGCGGGCGCGGTGGGCGCTGTCGCGGTAGGCGCTGTCGCGGTGGAGCGGTCCAGGACGTCCCGGAACCGCTCGGCGATCTGATCCACCGTCCGCAGCCCGACCAACCCCGCCACGTCGACATCCACGTCGGCCAACTGAGGCATCCGTTTGCGCAACGCGGAGAAGATCTCCACCCGCTTGATCGAGTCAATGCCGAGATCCGCTTCCAACTCCATTTGCGGATCAACCACCTCCGCCGGAAATCCCGTCTTCTCGGCGATCACAGCGACCAGCGCGGCACCGATGTCAACCGCCACCGGCATCCGAGCAGCATCGGCTGCCGGCACCGGACGTGGGTCCCGCTCCGGCGTCGCCATTGCCATCGGTGTCGGCATCGGTGTCGGTGTGGGCTCATCCCCGGGATGTGAGCCACCAAGACTGATCAGCGACGCCTGGACCGTCGCCAGAAAGACCCGGTGGCTTTCGGCCATCGTCCGCTGGAATTCGGCGTGCACCTGCGCGGTCTGGCGCTGTGACTCCTGGAAAGCCGCCAACCAGACATCGCTTGTGGCCACCGCCGGCGCGTCCACCTCGCTGGGATGCGTCGGCAGGTATGCGCTGACCTGGTCGCCGCCGCCCGGGACCGGTTCCCATGCCGCGGGTTCCCATGCGGCGGGTTCCCATGCCGCGGGTGCCACCGGGGAACCCGCCGCCGGGGCACGGGCCGGGTTGGGCGGTGGCAGCGCGGCCGCACCGTCCTGCGGTGGATACGGGCTGCCGTAGTTGGCGCCGCTGATCCGGATACTCATCCGGGCACGCTGTGACTGCGCAGGCGCCGCGTCGGGGGAGTACACCGACCACAGCGGGGTGAAGTCCAGCTCGACTCCAGCCGTCGCCAACGTTGCGAGGCCCTCCTGCAGGGCGGTCACACCGTTGCGACCGCTACGGTCCAGGCTGAAGGCGAGGTGAGCCCGGTCGCCGAGGGTCTGCCCGACCATCCCGGCCAACGCGGCCCCCGCGCCGACCTCGACGAACGTCCGCACCCCGGCCGCGTACATCGCCTCGATCTGGTCGACGAACCTGACCTGCGACAGCAGGTGCTCGGCGAGGCGCTCACAGATCAGCTCGGTGTCGGCCGGGTACAGCCGCGCATCCGCGTTGCCGTAGACGTCGATCTGAGGTGGCTTGACGTCCATGCCCCGCAGGAACTCCAGGAAGGACGCCTGGGCGGGCGCCATGAGCGGGGTATGGAAGGCGCCGGCCGCCTGCGGCGTGTACGTGTTGACCCCTGTTGCGGCCAACCGCTCCTTCACGATGGCGATGGATGCCGCCTTCCCGGACAGGACGACCTGGCGCGGGCTGTTGTCGTTGGCGATCCACACCCCGTCCACACCGATGTCGCTCAACAGCCGCACCGCGTCGTCGCGGGACGTGCTGACCACCAACATCGCGCCCGGTTCCCGGGCAGCCGCCCGCATCAGCTCGCCACGTCGGCGGGCCATGCGGATGAGGCCGGCCTCGTCCATCACTCCGGCGGCGTGCAGGGCGACGAGTTCGCCGAAGCTGTGCCCGGCCACGCAGTCGGCTGCCACCCCGACCGCGCGCAGCACGCTGAGCTGAGCCAGGCTCTGCACGGCCAGCGCGGGCTGCGCCCACTCGGTCTCGGTGAGCAGCGCCTGTTGCGCCGCCCGCTCGGCGTCGGTGAACGCGGGGATCGGGAAGACGACCCGGTGCAGCGGACGGTCACCGATCTGGACCTCGGCCGCGCGGTTCCATGCCGTACGTGCCTGCGCAACAGCCATGGCGAGGTCGGCTCCCATGCCCACGTACTGGCTGCCCTGGCCGGAGAACAGCCAGGCGAGCCTGCCGGGCCGCGGCGGATCCGACCGGTAGGTGATGCCGGTCGGCGTGGTGTGCGGCCCCTCGGGGGCGGTCCCGATCAGCGCCTCCGCCTGGTCGATCCGGCCGGCGAGCTCCGCGCAGTCCGCGGCGATGAGGGCGAGCCGACAGCGATCGGCCGGGGCGAAGTCGTACTGGGACTGCCGGGCCGTCGCGGCGAGGGGCTGCGCCTGTGCGACCAGGGACCGGGCCCGCGTCAGGAGGGCCTGCGGGGATGAGGCGCTGACGAGCACCAACTCGGTCGGTACCGACCTGGCGCACGGCGCCGGCCCGGCCGGTGAGCCGGTCGGCGGCTCGTACTCCTCCAGGGCGACGTGGAAGTTGGTGCCGCCGAATCCGAAACTCGACACCGAGGCACGCCGGCGCTGCGAGGGGGCTTTGATCCACGGACGGGCGGCCGTGTTGAGGTAGAGCGGACTGCTCTCCAGGTCCAACGCGGGGTTGGGACGATCCACCTTGATGGTGGGCGGGAGAACCTGGTGCGCCAGGGCGAGGACCGCCTTGAGCATGCCGACCGCGCCCGCCGCGGATTTGGTGTGCCCCAGCTGTGACTTGGCCGAGCCGAGCGCGCACCACTGCCGGTCCGCCCGGCCGGATGCGTCGAACACCGCCCGCAGCGCGGTGAACTCGGCGAGGTCACCGGCCTTGGTCCCGGTCCCGTGGCTCTCCACCAGCTCGACCGAGTCCGGGCCGTAGCCGGCGGCCTCGTAGGCCCGCCGCAGCGCACGTTCCTGCCCCTCGGGAACAGGGGCGTAGATCGCGCCGCCCCGTCCGTCGGACGAACTTCCGATGCCGCGGATCACCGCGTAGATCCGGTCCCCGTCGCGCTCGGCGTCCGCCAGTCGTTTCAGCGCGAACATCACCACGGCCTCGCCGAGCATCGTGCCGTCCGCAGCGTCGGAGAACGGCCGGCAGTCACCGGTCGGTGACAACGCGGGAGTCTTGCTGAAGCACATGTACGTCAGGATGTCGTTGAGGGTGTCGACCCCGCCGGTGATGACCATGTCCGCGCAGCCCTGGGCCAGTTCGCCCACTGCCCCGGCGACCGCGGCCAACGAACTGGCACAGGCCGCGTCCACGGTCACGTTCGTGCCGTGCAGGTCGAAGCGGTTCGCGATCCGGCCTGCGACAACGTTGCCGAGCACACCGGGAAACGTCGCCTCCTGCCACGGTACGTAATGCGCGGCAATGCGGTCGCAGATCGCCTGGGCATCCGGCTCCGGCATGCCGCTTTCCCGGAGCGCCTTGAGCCAGATGGGACGCTGTAATCGGTTGCTCATGGTGCGCAGCAGGTCAAGGGCTCCCGTGCCCAGAATGACGCTCACCCGTTCACGGTCGATGTCCACGCCGCTGTTGCGCCGAAGGTCGGCGAGCACGCGCTCGGCGACGACCAATGCGAGCAGTTGCGCGGTGTCGGTGGCGGGCAGCACGTTCGGCGCGATGCCGTGGGCGGACGGGTCGAAGTCGATGTCGGAGAGGAACGCCCCGCGCCGGCTGTAGGTCTTGTCCTCGGCACCGGGGTCCGGGTCGAAGTAATCGCTGACAAGCCAGTGCGTCGGCGGCACATCAGTGATCAGGTCCTGACCGTCGAGGACGGTTCGCCAGAAGGCGTCGGGGTCGGCCGCCCCTGGTGTCAGCGATCCGATGCCGACCACGGCGACCGGGATCTGGCGGGAACGCGCGCTGGCAGCGGCGGCGGCGGGAGCGAGCGACCGGAGCGGATCAGGGATGGGCAGAGCGGGCATACGTGTGCTCCCGTTCGTAAGGTGGTGCGGCCTTCCAGCGACAGACGGGTCAGGACAGCTGGCGGGGCCGGAACCCGAAGGCAGTCGCCGGGATCGGAACGCCGTAACTGCGGAGTTGGTGAATTCGGGTTGCCACCGCCGCGCCTTCAAGAAGGTTGCGCGCGATCTGGACCACCGTCCGGTTCTCGGGTAGAGCCAGGAATCCGCCTTGGGTCCATCGGTTGAACGCGCCCATCGCCGGTCCACACCAGATCTGGTAGTCGGTACGTCGGCTGGTCTCGCCGGTGACCGCCCAACGGCTGGACTGGCCGAGATAGGAGCGGAAGACCAGCGCCATGCGATGCTTGGGGTCCTGCTCCGCGCGGTCGAGTTCCGCCGGATCTCGGCCGCGCCAATACGTGACGGTCCGCGCCCACGACGCCTCGAACGTGTCGTGCAGCACGTCCCGCTCGATCCTGGTCCGCTCGTGGGCTGGGATCGCCTCCAGAGCGTCGTAGGACCGGTAGGCCTCGTACAGCCGGTTTGCCCGGTTCGCGAACATCGTTCCCCGGCGCAGGACCTGCACCTTCACGCCGAGCTCGAACATGTCCGCGGACGAAGCCATGGCCACGTCGGCGATATCGGCCTGCCCGAGGAGTGTCTTGGCGTCTTGGGAGAGCCCGGCCTCCAGCGCCACCTGGTTGATCGAGCCGGTGACCACATAGGCCGCACCCAGGGCGAACGCAGCGGCCACCGCCTCCGGGGTCCCCAGCCCGCCGGCTGCGCCCACCCGGATCGGTTCGGCATAACCGAAGCGTGTGGTGAGCATGTCACGCAACGCCAGCACCACGGGCAGTACGACGGCCAGCGGACGGTTGTCGGTATGGCCGCCGCTGTCCGCCTCGACCGTGACGTCCTCGGCGACCGGCACGCGCGCCGCCAGCTCCGCCTCCCGGGCGGTAATCAACTGCCGGTCGACCAGCGTCCTGAGGATCTCCGGTGGTGCTGGGGACATGAACTGCTCGGCCACCCCCGGATGGGAGACCTTGGCAAAGAGCCCGGTACGCCGCAGTATTCTCCCCTGTCGGTCGGTCGTGAGCCCCGATGCGGAACACCGCACAACTGCGGGGGTGAGTGCCATGAAAGCCGATGCCGAGACATTGGGTACACCGCGGGTGAGCAGAATGTCGGCGACGCTGTCCTCCTGCCGCGGCGCATTCGGTGAATGGATGAGGTTGACCCCCCAGTTGCGGCGGCTGCCCAGCTTTCCGACCAGCTCCGCGACCCCCCGCTCGACCCGGTGCGTCTCGAGGCCGGCTGCCCCGAAGAAGCCCAGTAGGTCGGCCTCTGCCAGCGCGACCACCAGCCGCGTCGTCGCGATGCCGTTCGCCATCTCGCCGGCCACATAGGGAAATCGCGTACCGTGCCTGGCGGAAAAGGAACGGTCGCCCAGCCATTCGGGGTAGAGGGGCGGCAGCGTGCCCAGGAGTTCGAATGCTTCGTGGTCGGTGATCCGCGCTCGGCCGGTCTCGCCGCCGAATGCCAGGCCGACGCACTTCGAGGAATTATCGAGAACGACGTGTACCGACTCTCGGATCCGTTGCGCCGCGTGGGAAAGCGAGCTGACGGAGAAGAGCGGAGACCAGTCGAGGGAACCGTTCCCGGCGGGGGTCGTGTGACGAAGAGCGAAGGTCGTCTCGCCGTTGCGGATCGCAGCTGCTTCCCCGAACATGTCCTCGCTCCTTCGTTGGCGCGTGCACCGACTACCCCGATCGGGTGCGTCGCTCGGGCCGCAACTCACAGGTTGGCGGTGAAGCCGTTGACGGGACCGCCGTGCAATGGGCGCACCGTGGACCCTTTTCTACTACCGGCAGCAGGCAGACACATTGGGCCGGGAAGCCAATATGCGTGGCGGTGCCCTGGTGCATCAAGCCGGGAGCAGACGGGCGCGCGACCGCAGTCGCCGGCCCGGACACGATCACGGCGCGGGGGGGAGGATGCGGGCGACTTCCAGTGCGAGCCGAATCTTGAGAGGATCACCTGTGATCGGCCGCCCCAGCAGCTTCATCGCCTTCTCCACCCGGTAGGCGACGGTGTTGCGTGCCACGTGCAGGCTCTCGGCCGCGCGGACCCGGCTCCGCTCGAATGACAGGTAGACCCGCAGCGTCTCGCGCAGTTCCGCGAACCGGCATCCGGGCTGACCCAGGTCGCCGAGGGTCTCCTCAACGAACCACTGTGCCTGTTGGGCATCATGGGTGACCAGCGATACGACGGCGACGTCAGCGTATTCGCAGAGCCACGAGGTAGCCAGGTCGCCGGCGAGCCTCTCGGCCGCCTGCGCGCTGAGATGGCTGCGCCGCAGGCCGGCGATACCCGACGCCACCGGGCCGATGCTCGCGCGCACCCCTACAGGCGGTGACAACGCTGCGCGCGCTCGCATGGCGAGCCCTGCCTCCGGTGGCCTGGGCCAACTGATCCACATCCATGATTTGAGTGGACCGGCAGACATGATCAGCGATCGCCGTGCACCCAGCGCGCACGCCAATTCCGCGGCGAACCGGTCCAACCGATCGGTCGAAACCCCGCTGTCGGGCGAGGCCCAGAGCACCGCCGACAGATGATGGTCGGCCAGGTCGAGCCCCAGTATCCACTCGGCGTCGGCCCGATCAACCGGATGCCCGACGAGAACATCCTTCACCATCCGTGCGCGGGAAGCGGCAAGGCCACCTGTCTTTCGCTCCTCTTCCGATGCCACGTAAACCTGAGTAATTCTGGTGCTGAACCTGTCGGTGTAGACAGCGATGCGTTCCGTCGACTGGCGGCTTCGGGGAGTCATGCGGCGGTTGGCGCCTTCGGTTTCGGCGCCGTCGAGTAAACGCTCGATAGTGCAGCTGTGAGCGATCCACACCGCGCGCAGAAAAATATACAGCGGAATATTCTGGTGGACCGCGTAGCGAATGGAGTGTAGGGTCTCGGTGGGCAATTCGATCGGCTTCGGCGGTACTTCCCGGTACCGACCACGGAGTATGGCGAGGGCATACACCTCGACCACGTGCCGAACCGCGTCCACAGCGGTGGGACGGCTGCCCGCGTCGAGGCGTTCGTCCAGTGCCTGCATGGTTGCCGATCTGGCTGCCTCAGCGGCCCATGCCGGTGCATCCGGACTGACGCCGTCGATAGCCTCCGGCACGATTGCGTTCGAACAGTTTGAAAGGCGGCCACCCGGTATGCTGCAAGCCTCATGCTCACGCAGCCAGGGTGCGACGGCGGTTACCCTGTGTTGATTTTTTTGTAAGTGTTCACGCTCCGAGGGGACGGCGCTCCCGCCGTTTTCGCCATCCGTGACATTGATGATCACTGGGCCTCCCGGTATCGGGATCTGATGCCGATGGCTGTCGAGTGTCTGCGAGGCGACTCGTGGTCATCTATCGTCCCGGCTTGTCCGAGATGCCAGGTTGTTCACCGAAGAGCTCATTTCTAACAGCCGGCCGCTAGTAACGCAACATTCATACGCGTAATACCCCGATGGCCTACCGGCGTCCCCGAGCCGGAGTTCGACCGGCGACCGGGACCCCGTCGACATCCCGAACGGTAGGTGACGCACGGTAGGTCACCGACGAGGTGCTATGGGACATGGTCCGGCCTCGGCGCAGCGCTCACCTGGATGTTTGGTGCCGACGAGTACGGGACGTGCACGAGCACATGGATGCGACGCCACGGCTTCGGGGTACAACACGTCCATGAACAGCCAGTCGGGTCCCCCGAGACCGCGCATCACGGCGGGATCGGGGAAGCTGGCTGTGTCGGCTTTGGCCGGTCAGCTGTTCGAGGTTGTCCCGATCGCCCTGGCGGTCTTCGACCACGAGCTGAGGGTCCTTCGGGTCAACCAGGCGATGCTCGCGCTGAGTGGGCTGACCACCGAGGAGCTTGTGGGCAGGCCCGCACCCGAGGTGATGCCCGAGGCGGCGTCCGCCGCATGGGACATGGCCCGCCACGTACTGGCGACCGGGCAGGCGAGCCTCGATGTGGAGATCATCGGCGTGACCAGGCTCAGCTGGCCCGAGGAACGCATCCACCGTGTCTCCTGTTACCCGCTCCAGGACTGGAGCGGTGCAACGGTCGCGGTAGGTCAGGCGGTGGTGGATGTCACCGACCAGCGCAGGGCAGAAGCCGAACGTGATGCGGTGGAGCGGCGGCTGCGGCTGCTCAGCCGGGCAAGCGGGCTGGTCGGAGCTTCGCTGGACCTGGCTGCGACCCTGCAGGGGCTGGTCGAGCTCGTCGTCCCGGAGTTCACCGACGAGTGCGTGGTCCTGCTGACCGACGAGCCGATGGACCCCGACGCGAGGCCGGACCGGCTGCTGATGCGCAGAGTAGTCTGGGCGCACCTGCCTGGGACTCCGCCCCTGCCTGGAGCCGACGCCACCGCCGGACGCCTTCTCGAGATACGGCCTGGTACTCCCGGCCACCTCGCGCTCACGCTGGGGCGACCCGTCCATGTGGTGTTCGACGAGGAAATGGTCAACCGCATTGCGATCGCCGGCACGGAGAACTATCGCCGGCATTTCGGTATCCGCTCCGGCCTGGCGGTGCCGCTGGTGGCAGGGGGTGAGTTCCACGGTGTCGTCCACTTCGGCCTGGGTCCTTCCGGGCGGACCTACACCGACGCGGACGCGCGGACCGCCGGCGAGCTGGGGAGCCGGATCGCGTCCGCGATCGCCAACGCCCGCGCCTACGCCCGGCAACGCGCCGCCGCGATCACCCTGCAACGCAGCGTGCTGCCCGGCGACATACCCACCGTTGAAGGTCTGGACGTTGCCTGGCGTTATGAACCCGGAACCGCCGGTACCGAGGTCGGCGGCGACTGGTTCGACGTCATCCCTCTCTCCGCAGGGCGGGTCGCCCTCGTGATCGGCGACGTCATGGGCCGCGGCCTGGCCGCGGCCGCCGCCATGGGCCAGGTCCGTGCCGCCGTCCGCGCTTTCGCAGCCCTCGACCTGACCGCCGCCGACGTACTCACCAACCTTGAAGATCTTGTCCGCGCGATCGGCGCCGGACCCGACGGCACGCTCGTCAGCGCGATCTACGCCATCTGGGAACCCGCCACCGCCAGCATCACCGTGGCCAACGCCGGCCACTTACCCCCTGTCATGCGCGACCCCGACGGCCAGGTCCACCTCCTCGACGGCGGTGGGGACACCCACGACATCATCCTCGGCGTCGGCCGTCAGACCGTCGCCGAAACCAGCTACCGCTTCCCCGTAGGCTCTACCCTCGCTCTGTTCACCGACGGACTCGTCGAATCCGCCACCATCGACATAGACCAAGGAACCGGACACCTGTTACGTGCCCTCGCCCGGCCTGGTACCCTTCACGCCACCGCTGACCGGCTTGTGACATTCCTCGACCGCGCCGACGGCTACGACGACGACGTCGCGCTCCTGCTCGTCCACGCCACCGTCTCGACGACCGCCTATACCAACACTCTCATCCTCACCCCGGAACCCCGCGCCGCCAAGATCGCCCGTAGTGCCGCCACCACCAGTCTTACCGACTGGAAACTCCCGGAACTTCTCGACATCACTGAACTTCTCGTCAGTGAACTGGTCACTAACGCCATCCGCTACGCCGCCACCCCATTCGAACTCGCCATTCGCCAGGGTCGTGACGCCCTCTATGTCGAGGTTTCCGACGACGACAGCCGCGTCCCCCGCATCCTGCACCCCACCGCTGACGACGAAGGCGGTCGCGGCCTGCAGCTCGTCGCCGAACTGGCCACCAACTGGGGCGCCAGACCCACCCGCACCGGCAAAACCGTCTGGTTCCAGCTCGATTTCGGCGAACCCGGCTGACTCCGGGGACGGACGGTCGCCGGCTGGTCGTGCAACCCGGCCCGCCGGGATCGACCCGTGCTCGTTGGCGGCGATCAGCTGTCGGCCGTCCATCTCTCCTCGATACGGCCGATTTTCCAGACAGCCAGAGCGATGGCCCAGGTGGCGAAGAACATACCCACGATGACGAAACCGACGATGTTCAGGTCCAGACCGTCGATCCAGTCCCAGAACACACCGTGTAGCGAGAGTTTCTCGGCGAGGAGCCCGAGGAGTTCGATGGTGCCGATGATGACGGCGACAGCCACCGACAGTGCGGTGATGGTGAGGTTGTAGTAAACTTTGCGAACCGGCTTCGAGAATGCCCAGCCGTAGGCGAAATTCATAAACGAGCCGTCGATGGTGTCGAGCAGGCTCATTCCCGCGGCAAACAGGACGGGAAGGCACAGGATCGCGTACCACGGCAGGCCGGAAGCGGCGCCGGAGCCGGCGAGTACCAGCAGGGCGATCTCGGTGGCGGTGTCGAAACCGAGGCCGAACAGCACACCCAACGGGTACATCTGCCAGGGTTTGGTGATCGATTTCATCAACCGGCCCAGTAGACGGTTCATGAAGCCGCGGTTGTTCAGCTGCTCCTCCAGCGCTTCCTCGTCGAAGGCGCCGGTCCGCAGCTGCCGGAAGACACGCCAGATCCCGGCAAGGATAACAATATTGATGATCGCGATGATATAGAGAAATATGCCGGAGACGGTGGTGCCGATCAGGCCGGTGACGTTGTGCAGCTCGGAGTTCTCGTCATGCACCGGACCAGCCAGGCTTCTGACGCCCAGTGAGAGCAGGAACGCCAGCGCGAAGACGATGGTGGAGTGGCCGAGGGAGAACCAGAAGCCGACCGACAGCGGTCGCTGGCCGTCGTTCATGAGCTTGCGGGTCGTGTTGTCGATGGCCGAGATGTGGTCGGCGTCGAAGGCGTGGCGCATCCCCAGGGTGTAGGCGGTCACCCCGATACCGACGCCGAAGGTCTTGGTCCCCAGGCTGTAGTGCTCCGGCGCGACGATCGCGACGAGGACGAACCAGCCGATCACGTGCAGAGCCAGGATGAACCCGACCATACCGGCCGTACGTCTCCATTCGCGGTGGGTCATGGATCCGCGTACGCGTTGCCACCGGGATGGGGTCGAGCCGGCCGGGGGGGCCGTGGAGAGCGAGCGCGTGGTCATGAGCGACCTGCTTTCATCGGCGGGGCGACGACACAACCTAGGCGCACAGTCTTCTCAGATGCAAGAAATTCGCAATAAGCGGGCGTCGCCGGCACTGAGCATGCGAGCAGGCTGTTGCTGAGCCGGTCCATGCCTACGACTCGGTGGAGAGCGGGGTAGCAGCAGGACACACGTAGATCGACTACGATGTCAGACAGTCGCCGCGCCACGCTGATCCACCGCTTGCGCGGCCCGGGTTGTCGGTTCCGATCGGGAAGGGAGCCCCGTGGGCAGCAGGACCGCACCGGCGCGGGCGACCGTCCGGTTGGTGCTGGCATCCGTGGTGCTGGCCGGGTTGTTCGTCATGCACGGCGTGCTGGCCGGGCAGGGATGCCCAGGCGGTGCCGGCGCGGCGGGGCCGCCGATGGCGGTGCACGGTTCGGCCACTGGCCACGATGCCTCCCCGATGGCGCAGATGGCGATGTACCTCCCGGCCGCCGGCCAGGTGGTGTCCCCGGTGACGGCGGCGTCGCACGTGACAGCCATGGTCAGAGGCGATGGCGGCGGCCATGGCGCGTTGTGCGTGTCGTCACCTCCCCGGCCGGGGCTGGCCTGGCTGTTGGCGCTTCTGCTCGGCGTCGGCATGGTCGCGTGGGCGCTGCCCGCCTGGCCATGGAGCGCCCACGGCGACCGTGCGGGTCATGGGTGTCGCGCCCCACCGCCGGCGGGTGCGTGTCTGCTGGTGAGGTTGTGCGTGTCCCGGACGTGACAGGGCGTCGCTGACCGGAGCGAGGGCTCGGGTCGGCTGACGTGTCCATCCACCCGCACGCGAGCGTCGCGTGCCGTCCGGGAAGATTCTCGATGTCGATGTCGATTTTGTCGCGTTCACATGCCCATGTCCGGTCCGTGCTCGTGGCGGCCGGTGTGACCGTTGCCGTCGGCCTGACGGTCACCGCCTGCGGCGGTGGTTCCACAACCACGCCGACGATGGAACACACCATGATGGCGCCCACCATGATGCCCACGATGATGGCGCCCCCTGCATCGGGGCACGCTGGGATGGCAGGCATGGAGGAACGACCGGTCGGGGACGGGCTGGCCGCCGAGGCGTCCGGATTCCGGTTCGTCCCGGCGGTGTCCTCGCTGCCGGCCGATGCGCCGACCTCGTTCCGGTTCCAGATCGTGGGCGGAACCGGTGCATCGGTCACCGCTTTCAAGCCGGACCAGAGCAGGTTGATGCACCTCTATCTGATTCGGTCCGATCTCACCGGCTTCCAGCACGTGCACCCGACCATGGCCGGCGACGGAACCTGGACGGTGCCGCTTGAGGCGGTGCAGCCGGGCTCGTACCGGGTCTACGCCTCGTTCATCACCACGAACAGCTCGGGGCAGGACCTGCCGTTGGTCCTCAGCCAGCCGGTCACCGTTGCCGGTAGGTCCGCGCTCACGCCGCTGCCGCCCGCATCGACCACGACACAGGTCGACGGCTACACCCTGACCCTGGCTGGTGAGGTGATGGCCGCAGCGGCGCACAGCGTGACGGTCACGGTGTCCAAGGACGGCACGCCCGTCACCGACCTGCAGCCCTACCTGGACACCTACGCGCACCTGAGTGCCTTCCACGAAGGCGACCTCGCTTTTGCTCACCTGCACCCGGTGGGCGCGACTAGCGCTGCGGGTGGCGGTCCGGTGCTGTCCTTCGAGGCGATGATGGCGAAAGCCGGCAACTGGCGGGTGTTCGTGCAGTTCCAGACCGCGGGGGTGCTGCACACCGCCGTGGTGACCCTGCCCGTCGGCTGACCGTCACCTCATGGGAGCCGGGCCCGCTGTGGGGCGGGTCCGGCTCCCGCAGCCTGGATGGGCGGCCGGCAGCGCGGCGGCTTCGTGCAGGTGGACGCCCGGCCGGCGGCCCAGCACAGCCTCGGCGACGCTTCTGCTGGCCGATTCTTGACCGGTACCCCCTACCGGTATACCGTTCGGGTATGGCATACCCAGATGGGGTGGTGGGGGGTGGATGGGCATGGGCCACGGCTACATCGGCAACAAGGACGATCACCTCAAGCGGTTACGCCGCATCGAAGGCCAGATCCGGGGGCTGCAGCGGATGGTCGAGCAGGAGGAGTACTGCATCGACATCCTGACCCAGGTGTCGGCGGCGACGAAGGCGCTACAGTCGGTCGCGCTGGGCCTCCTTGATGAGCACCTGACGCACTGTGTCGTGCGGGCCGCGGCGGCCGGCGGGGAGGATGCCGACCGCAAGGTACGGGAGGCCTCGGAGGCGATCGCCCGCCTGGTCCGGTCCTAAGAGCGACCGGCAATAGGGGACGCGGCGTCGCGGGGCTGGGGCGCGCACCTCGCCACGTTGTCGTCGGTCGACACCCAATACCAGGGTGTCTCACTCCGCCGCCTCGCGATGCACGCACCCCAGCTCCGCTCCTTGATCCACGCCCCTATTGCCGGGCGCTCTAAGTCGGTATCGGCGATGAACCGCCACGACGAACACAGGGAACGGACTATGATCACAAGCACATACGCCGTTGTCGGCATGACCTGTGCGCACTGCGTCAGCGCGGTGCGCAGCGAGATCGGCCGCCTTACGGGTGTCAGCGACGTTTCCGTCGATCTTTCCGCTGGCGCGGTGACCGTGACCAGCGAACAGCCGCTCGACGAGGCGGCGGTTCGCACCGCCGTGGATGAGGCCGGCTACGCACTGGCCGACGAGATGTCGAAAGATCACTGAAAGCGACGGGAGATGGCTGATGAGCGCGACTGTGGATGGCGCGCGGCCTGTCGGCGGCGGTGCCATCGACCTGTCGATCCAGGGGATGACCTGCGCGTCCTGCGCGGCGCGCATCGAGAAGCGGCTGAACAGGCTTGACGATGTGAGCGCTGCGGTCAACTACGCCACCGAGCAGGCGCATGTCGTCTACCCCGGCCGGCTCACCGCAGCCGACCTGATCGCCGAGGTGGAGAAGGCGGGCTACCGGGCCTTCGTGCCCCAGCCGCGGCGGGAGCGGCCGGCCGGGTATGGGGCTGGGGCGAGCCCCGGCGGCGAGACCGGCGGGGCGGCGCCGACGGATCAGAACGGTCCGTTGCGTACCCGGCTGGTCGTCGCCGCGGTGCTGAGCCTGCCGGTGCTACTGCTGGCGATGGTGCCCGCGTTGCAGTTCGACAACTGGCAGTGGCTGTCGTTGACGCTGGCCGCGCCGGTCGTGGTGTGGGGTGGATTCCCGTTCCACCGTGCGGCGGGGACGAACCTGCGGCACGGCGCGGCGACCATGGACACGCTGATCTCGATCGGCACGCTTGCGGCGTTCGGCTGGTCGCTGTACGCCCTGTTCCTCGGCCACGCCGGCGAGCGGGGCATGACGATGCCCTTCACGCTTCTCGCCACCCGGGACAGCGCCGCGGACAGCATTTACCTTGAGGTCGCCGCGGTAGTGACGACGTTCATCCTAGCCGGTCGCTATTTCGAGGCGCGGGCCAAACGCCGCGCCGGCGCCGCGCTGCGGGCGTTGCTGGAGCTCGGTGCCAAGGACGTCGCGGTCCTGCGAGACGGCCGGGAGCAGCGGATACCCGTGGAGCAGTTGGCCGTGGGGGAGTGCTTCGTCGTCCGGCCGGGGGAGAAGATCGCCACTGACGGGGTGGTCGAGGAAGGCAGCTCGGCGGTCGACGCGAGCATGATCACCGGTGAATCACTACCGGTCGAGGTCACGGTGGGTCATCCGGTCACCGGCGCCACGCTGAACGTCGGTGGCAGGCTGGTGGTCCGGGCGACCCGGGTGGGTGCCGACACCCAGCTTGCGCAGATGGCCAAGCTGGTCGTGGCGGCGCAGAGCGGCAAGGCCGCGATCGCGCGGCTCGCCGATCGGGTCTCGGCGGTGTTCGTCCCCGTTGTGATCGTCCTTGCGGTCGCCACCGCCACGGTGTGGCTTGCTCTCGGTGAGGGGGCGACGGTCGCATTCACGGCCGCCGTCGCCGTGCTGATCGTGGCCTGCCCGTGTGCGCTCGGCCTTGCTACACCCACCGCCCTGCTTGTCGGCAGCGGCCGGGCCGCCCAGCTCGGAATTCTGATCAAGGGGCCGGAGGTGCTGGAATCGACCCGGCGGGTGGACACCGTCGTCCTGGACAAGACCGGAACGGTGACCACCGGGCGGATGAGCCTGCTCGATCTTGTGCCGGCCGACGGCGCCGACCCCGATGAGGTGCTGCGGCTGGTCGGCGCGGTCGAGGACGCCTCCGAGCATCCGATCGCCCGGGCAATCACCCGCGGGGCACGGGAACGGATCGGGGCGCTGCCGGCCGCGACGGATTTCCACAGCGTCGACGGACTCGGCGTGCAGGCGGTCGTGGCCGGACACATGATCGTCGCCGGCCGCCGCCGGCTGCTCACCGACCGCTCGGTCCACATCCCCGACGAGCTCGATCTGGCCGAACAGGCCGCCGAGCATGACGGCCGGACACCGGTCTTCGTCGGCTGGGACGGCGCCGCCCACGCGGTCCTCGTCGTCGCCGACACCGTCAAGCCCACCTCGGCCGACGCCGTCCATCGGCTGCGCACCCTCGGTCTGACCCCGGTGTTGCTCACCGGCGACAACACCCGCGCCGCCCGCGCCGTCGCCGCGCAGGTCGGCATCGACGAGGTGATCGCCGAGGTGCTCCCCACGGACAAGGTCGACGTCGTGTCCCGGCTCCAGGCGCAGGGCCGGGTCGTCGCGATGGTCGGCGACGGCGTCAACGACGCCGCCGCGCTCGCCCAAGCAGACCTCGGCCTGGCCATGGGCACCGGGACTGACGCCGCGATCGAAGCCTGCGACCTCACCCTGGTCCGCGGGGACCTGTGCGCGGCCGTGGACGCCATCCTCTTGGCCCGGCGCACCCTTGCCATCATCAAGGGCAACCTGTTCTGGGCGTTCGCCTACAACATCGCCGCTCTGCCGCTCGCCGCCACGGGTCTGCTCAACCCGCTGATCGCCGGCGCGGCGATGGCGCTGAGTTCGCTGTTCGTCGTCTCCAACAGCCTGCGCCTACGCCGCTTCCAGCCCATCGGCGGCGCCGCGACCCGCATGCCCGATCTCCTGGCGCGGTAGCGCGCCACCGTCGGCCGCGACAGCCCAAAGCCGGGAAGACGCTGATCCGCACGGTCACTCCCTGCCTCGCCCGTCGTCGGGCGGGCCGGGCCCGGGCGGATTCGTTGCGGGTGCCGCCTGGGCGGCGAGCAGGGTCTGCAGGACCGCGCCTTCGGCGGGGCTGAGCTGTTCGACGAACCGCTGCAGCACCGCGGTCGGGGTCTCCCCTCGGGTCAGGAGGGCTTTCATCTGTCGGGCGGCGAGTTCCTCCCGCGCGGCCACCGCTCGCCAGGCGTAGCCACGGCCGGTCGGTACCCGCTCCGCCAGACCCTTCTCCGCCAACCGGGCGAGGATCGTCGTCACCGTCGTATAGGCGAGATCGCCGCCGAGTGACTGCTGGATCACCGCCGGGGTCACCGGCTCGTCCGCGGCCCACAGCGCGGCCAGTACCTCGCTTTCCAGCGCGCCTCGCGCCCGGCGGACCCGACGACTGTCAACCCGGTCGCCCATGCAACCCCGCCATCCCGCTATCCCGCCAGCGCTTCGGAGACTGCGGCCTCCGGGCGCACGATCTGACGATCGTCGCACGCCTGTTGGCCCGCTAGCCACGACGTCTCGTCGTAGCATACGACAACGTTGTAGTACCGTACCGGTGGTAACGGCTGCGCCACGTCCCGCATACCCGGCCGTCCATGTCCAGTAGCTTGGAGACGAGAAGAACCGTGAGTGACCTCACCTACACCCAGTCGATTGTCACCGGGCTATTGCAAGGTGTAACTGAACTGTTCCCGGTGTCCAGCCTCGGGCATTCTGTGCTGGTTCCCGCGGTGGTCGGCGGAAGCTGGAAGCACCTCGTCACCGAATCGGCGTCCTCGACCAGTGAGACGTCGCCCTATCTGGCGTTCATCGTCGCGCTGCACGTCGCGACCGCTGTCGCGTTGCTCATCTTCTTCCGGTCCGACTGGGCCCGCATCATTCGCGCCTTCGTCAACACGGTACGCACGCGGACGGTGACAACCTCGGACGAGCGGCTGGCCTGGCTGTTGATCATTGGTACGGTCCCCGTCGGACTCACCGGCATCCTCCTCGAACACACCTTCCGGACGGTGTTCGCCAAACCGCTGGCCGCCGCGCTTTTCCTCACCCTCAACGGCGTCATCCTGCTCGCAGGGGAACGGCTGCGTCGCGCCGCGGAAACCCGCCACGCACATCCCGCACCCACCGCTCGTGCCGGCATCGGCGCCAGCGACGGCATCGGCGCCAGCGACGGCGACGTCGTCACCGATCACCACGGCCTGGTGGTGGCCGAGCACCGCAGCCTCGACCGGCTCGCCTACCGGGATGCCGGCGTCATCGGCCTGTTCCAGACCCTGGCGCTGTTCGCCGGCATCTCCCGGTCCGGGATCACCATGGTCGGCGGGCTGCTGCGCGGCCTCGACCACGAGGACGCCGCCCGGTTCTCCTTCCTGCTCGCCACCCCCGTCATCCTCGCTGCCGGCGTCCTGAAACTCCCGGCCCTCGCAGGTGACGCCGGCAGCCACATCCACGGCCAGGTCATCGTCGGCATGCTGGTCGCCGGCACCGCCGCCTACCTGTCCGTACGTTTCCTCACCAACTATTTCCAGACCCGCACCCTCACTCCGTTCGCCGTGTACTGCCTGGTCATCGGGGGACTGGCCACCCTGCGTTTCACCATCGGCAGCTGACGGCTGCCGGTAGCGCCCATGACGGTGATGCGACGCCGTAGTCCTCAACGGGAAATCGGGACCGCCGCCAACCATCCCGTCGGTGCTTAGAGCGCCC
>NZ_CAUVXG010000011.1:51976-74720 GCF_963555885.1 Protofrankia sp. Cr2 | reverse complement strand
CGAAAGGATGTGAATCCGATGCTGCTGGAGAAGCATCCGATTCACATCCTTTGGTTCCTGACCGGAGCGTGCCGGGCGAATGGGCTGGAACGCCGCGCGATGGCGGTCGCCGACCTGTCAGCGGCATCACGGTCGGGCAGACTGGACATGGTTGACGACCGGAGAGAAAGGATCGGGCGATGTCCAAGATCACGCCGTGGCTGTGGTTCGACACCCAGGGGGAAGAGGCTGCCGAGTTCTATACGTCGATTTTCCCGAACTCAAAGATCCTCGATGTCACTCGCTATGGCCAGGCCGGACCCCGTCCGGAGGGCACGGTCATGACCGTCACCTTCATGCTGGACGGGCAGGAGTACGTCGCTCTCAACGGCGGGCCGGAATTCGCGTTCTCCGAGGCGATCTCGTTGCAGGTCAGCTGCGGTTCTCAGGGCGAGGTCGACGAGTATTGGAGCAGGCTGTCCGACGGCGGCCAGGAGGGCTCCTGCGGTTGGCTCAAGGATCGGTACGGGCTGTCCTGGCAGATCATTCCAGCCGCGCTGGGCGAGGTGCTCGGCGATCCCGACCCCGGGCGGTCCCAGCGCGCCATGTTGGCGATGCTGGCGATGAAGAAGATCGACATTGAGGAGCTGCGGCGCGCCGCCGACCAGGCGTAGGTACCACGGGCAAGGCGCCCGAGAACCAGGTCGATCCGCGTCTGCCCGACCGGGCTATGCGTTGACCGGGCTATGCGTTGACCGGGCTATGCGTTGACCTGGCCATGCGTTGACCAGGCTATGCGCCGACGGGAAAATGCGTTGACCTGATACCGGGTTCACCTCGTACTGTTCTCATACGTCGGTGGTGTGGTGACCGTTCGTCGGTTGTGTGGGGTGGCGCGGTGGTCCTCCCCCGGACCGGAGCAGCGGTGTGGCAGCCTTGCCGCCGTCTGGACCACCGTCCCGCCGCCGAGAGAGACCGCATGCTGATCCGACTCCTGCGGGCCCACCTCGGCCCGTACACCCGGCCGATCACGATCGTGGTCGGCCTGCAGTTGGTGGCGACGATCGCCATCCTGTACCTGCCGACCCTGAACGCCGACATCATCGACCACGGGGTGATCACCGGCGACACGGACTACATCCTGCGCACCGGCGGGATCATGCTCGGGATCGCCACCGTACAGATCCTCTGCTCGGGCGCCGCAGTGTACGTCGGCGCCCGGATCGCGATGGCGCTCGGCCGGGACCTGCGGGCGGCGCTGTTCGACCAGGTGCAGTCGTTCTCCATCCGTGAGGTCGGTCGGTTCGGCGCACCATCCCTGATCACCCGGGCCACCAACGACGTCCAGCAGGTTCAGATGCTGGCGCTGATGAGCTTCACGCTGATGGTGTCCGCACCGATCATGTGTCTGGGCGGTATCGCGCTGGCCCTGCACCAGGACGCCACGCTGTCCACCCTGCTCATCGTGATCGTGCCGCTTCTCGGCGCGATGATCATTGCGATCGTGAGCCGGATGCAGCCGCTGGGCCGGGCGATGCAGGAGCGCCTCGACGTCGTCAACAGGATCCTGCGCGAACAGCTCAGCGGGTTGCGAGTGATCCGTGCCTTCGTCCGCGACGACTACGAGCAGCGCCGGTTCGGGGTGGCCAACGCCGAGCTCACCGACGTCGCGCTGCGGTTCGGCCGGCTGATGGCGCTGATGTTTCCGCTGGTGCTCACGGTCGTGAACGTCGCCAGCGTGGCCGTGCTGTGGTTCGGCGCGCACCGCATCGACGCCGGCCAGATGCAGATCGGCGCGCTCACAGCCTTCCTCAGCTACCTCATGCAGATCCTGATGTCGGTGATGATGGCCACCTTCATGTTCATCATGATCCCTCGTGCCGAGGTGTGCGCCGAACGCATCGGGGAGGTGCTGGCCACCGAGTCCACGCTGTTGCCGCCGGTGAACCCGGTGCGTTCCCTCGACCGGCACGGCGAGCTCGAGCTGGTCGACGTCGGGTTCGGCTATCCCGGAGCCCAGGCGTCGGTGCTGCGCGGGATCAGCATTCGGGCCCGGCCCGGCCAGGTCACCGCGATCATCGGTGGCACCGGTAGCGGGAAGACGACGTTGATCGGCCTGATCCCGCGGCTGGCCGACGCCACGCAGGGTGCCATCCTCGTTGACGGCGTCGATGTCCGCGAACTCGACCCGGCGTTGCTGGCCGCCACCGTCGGGCTGGTCCCGCAGAAGCCCTACCTGTTCTCCGGCACGATCGCAACCAATCTGCGCTACGGCAACCCGGCCGCCACCGACGCCGACCTGTGGCACGCACTGGAGATCGCGCAGGCGAAGGAGTTCGTCGAGGCCATGCCCGAGGGCCTGGACACCGTGATCGCCCAGGGCGGGACCAATGTGTCCGGCGGCCAGCGTCAGCGCCTTGCGATCGCCCGGGTGCTGGTCTGCCGCCCGGAGATCTACCTGTTCGATGACTCGTTCTCGGCGCTGGACTACGCGACGGACGCGCACCTGCGGGCCGCACTCGCCCGGGAGACCGGCGCCGCGACCGTCGTGATCGTCGCTCAGCGGGTCGCCACCATCCGCGAGGCCGATCAGATCATCGTGCTCGACGGCGGCGAGGTGGTCGGTACCGGCACCCACCACCAGTTGATGGCTGGCAACACCACCTATCGGGAGATCGTGCTCTCCCAGCTTACCGAGGAGGAGGCCGCGTGACCCGCCAGGCACCGGTACCCAGCCAGACACCTGGCCCGGCAGGGGTACCGGGCCAGGCACCGGCACCGGGCCAGGCACCGGCACCGGGCCAGGCAGCGCGTCGAGGTCCGGCGCCCATGGCTGGTCCGGGTCGCTTCTTCATGAGTCAGGGCCCGGCGGAGAAGTCCATGGACTTCGCCGGGTCGGGCCACCGGCTGCTCGGTCTGCTGCGTCCCCAGGGCCACCTGTTCGGCGTGGCCATCGGGCTGGCGACGGTGAGCGTCGGGCTCACCGTGCTCGGCCCACGGCTGCTCGGGCATGCCACCGACCTGGTCTTCGCCGGGATCTTCAGCCGGCGGTTGCCGGCCGGCACGTCGAAGGCGCAGGCTGTCGCGCAGTTGCGCGCCACCGGCCACGGCACCCAGGCCGACCTGCTCTCCTCGCTCGACGTCACGCCCGGTCATGGAATGGACTTCGCGGCGATCGGCTCCGTGTTGCTGTGGGTGCTCGTCGTCTACGCGCTGGCCGGGCTGTGCGGCGTCGCGCAGGCTCGGCTCGTGAATGTGGCCTTGCAGCGGGTGCTCAGCGGGCTACGCGGGGACGTGCAGCTGAAGATCTCTCGGCTGCCGTTGCGCTACTTCGATCGCCAGCCGCGGGGTGAGGTGCTCAGCCGGGTCACCAACGACATCGACAACCTCGGGCAGAGTCTGCAGCAGAGCCTGTCACAGGTCATCGCATCGCTGCTGACCATCGTCGGCGTGCTGTCGATGATGTTCTGGATCTCCTGGATGCTGGCGTTGATCGCGCTGGTCACGGTGCCGATATCGATCACAATCGCGGCGCGGATCGGGAAGTTCGCACAGCCGCAGTTCGTCGCCCAGTGGAAGATCACCGGTCGGCTCAACGCGCACATCGAGGAGATGTACACCGGGCACACACTGGTCCGGGCTTTCGGGCGGCAGGAGGAGTCCGCGCAGCTCTTCCGTGACCACAACGAGCGGCTCTACGCCGCCAGCTGGCGCGCACAGTCCATCTCCGGACTCATGCAACCGGCGATGCTGTTCATCGGGAACCTCAACTACGTGCTGGTGGCGGTCGTCGGTGGCCTGCGGGTCGCCTCCGGCGCGCTGTCGATCGGTGACGTACAGGCGTTCGTCCAGTACTCTCGGCAGTTCAGCCAGCCGCTGGCCCAGGTCGCGAGTATGGCGAACCTGCTGCAGTCCGGGGTGGCCTCCGCGGAGCGGGTGTTCGACCTGCTGGACACAGCCGAGCAGGAACCCGACCCGGCCACTGCGGCGCACCCGGACCGGCTGCGCGGCCGCGTCACCTTCGAGCACGTCATGTTCCGTTACGAGCCGGACCAGCCGCTGATCGAGGATCTGTCGCTGACCGCGGAACCCGGTCACACCGTCGCGATCGTCGGTCCGACCGGTGCCGGCAAGACCACTCTGATCAACCTGCTGATGCGGTTCTACGACGTCACCGGTGGTCGGATCACCCTGGACGGGGTCGACATCGCCGCGATGTCACGGGAGGAACTGCGGGCGAGTATCGGCATGGTGCTGCAGGACACCTGGCTGTTCGGCGGCACGATCGGGGAGAACATCGCCTACGGCGCAGAGGGTGCCACCCGGGAGCAGATCGTCGCTGCCGCGACTGCCGCGCACGTCGACCGGTTCGTGCAGACCCTGCCGGCCGGCTACGACACGGTGCTCGACGACGAGGGCGCCGGTGTCAGCGGCGGGGAGAAGCAGCTGATCACCATCGCCCGGGCGTTTCTCGCAGAGCCGCTGATCCTGGTCCTGGACGAGGCCACCAGCTCGGTGGACACCCGTACCGAGGTATTGATCCAACAGGCCATGTCGACCCTGCGGGCGGGGCGGACCGCGTTCGTGATCGCGCACCGGCTGTCCACGATCCGGGACGCGCACACGATCCTGGTGATGGAGAACGGCGCGATCGTCGAACAGGGCAGTCACGCCGAGCTGCTCACGGCCGACGGCGCCTATGCGCGGCTGTACCGGGCCCAGTTCGCGCAGGCGGTCGCCGAGGTCTGACCGGACGGCCCGAGCCTCTCGCCGGCGGCCCCGCTCCTTGATCCACGCCCCTATTGCCGGGCGCTCTTAACGATGTGAATCTGATGCTCCTGCCACAACACCAGATTCACATCGTTCCCACAGAGCGACCGGCAACAGGGGACGCGGCCTCGCGGGGCTGGGGCGAAGGGATGCTCGGGTAGCGGTCAGCCGCGCAGGGGGGCGTGGGCGAAGGCTGCCACACCTTCGTCGAAATCGACCGTCGGCTGATAGCCCAGAGCGTCGCGGGCCAGCGCCGAGGAAGCGGTCACGTGCCGGACGTCACCAGCGCGATACCAGCCGGTGACGACGGGTTGCGGGCCGCCGTGTGCCCGGGCCAGGGCGCCGGCCATCTCGCCGATCGTGTGGGGCTGGCCACTTCCGATGTTGAAGGCCCGCAGCCGGCCCGGTGTGGCTGCTCCCGGCGCCAGTGCGAGGACGTTCGCCCGGGCCACGTCATGCACGTGGACGAAGTCACGCAGCTGTCGGCCGTCCTCGAAGACCTCGGGCGCGGCGCCCCGCTCGAGCGCACTGCGGAAGATGGACGCGACTCCCGCATAGGGGGTGTCGCGGGGCATCCGGGGGCCGTAGACGTTGTGGTAGCGCAGCGCGATGGCCTGTGCGCCGGTGCCGACCGCCCACGCCGCGGCGAGGTGTTCCTGCGCGACCTTGGTGGCCGCGTACACACTTCGCGGCTCCAGCCGGGCATCCTCGCCGACCAGGGTCGGCTCCAGTGGCTGGCCGCAACTGGGGCAGGGCGGCTCGTACCGCCCGGCTTTGAGATCCACGTCATGGCGGGGAGCCGGCCGTACCGGCCCGTCGGCGGCGCAGCGGTAGGCACCTTCGCCGTAGACGACCATCGAGCTTGCCAGGACCAGTCGGCGCACACCGCGGCTGGCCATCGCAGCCAGTACCACCGCGGTACCGAGGTCGTTGTGCGAGGTGTAGGCCGGCAGGTCCCCGAGGTCGACACCCTGGCCGACCATGGCGGCCAGGTGGCACACGGCGTCCACCCCGTCGAGTGCGGCGTCCACCGTGTCGGCATCCCGCACGTCGCCGACGACAAGATCGACACCCTCGGTCGGGAGCGGGCGTCCTCGGTGGATCGCCGGGTGCAGCGCGTCGAGCACCCGGACCTGCTCACCGGCCTGTACCAGGGCTTGGACGAGGTGAGAGCCGATGAACCCGGCGCCGCCGGTGACGAGGATCCGCACAACGGCGACGGTATAGCCGGGTAGGGCGTTGAATCCTTACGAGCCGGGAAAACATCACGCGGTGAGCGGCAGCGCCACGACGAACCGGCAGCCGCCGGCGATGTTGTGTACGGTCACGTCGCCGCCGTGTGCCTCGACGATGCCGCGCACGATCGCCAGCCCGAGGCCGGACCGGCTGCCCTGATCGGCGCGCACTTCTTGATCATGTTGTCGGTGGTCATGTCGGCTGTCGTGCGGGCTGTTTCGGGCGCTGATAGTGCCGGTACCAGCACTGTCAGCGAGCCCGCGTGGCGTGCGCGCGGTCTCACCCCGGAAGCCGGTTTCGAACAGTCTGCCCAGGTCGGTCTCGGGAATGCCGCCGCAACTGTCCGCGACCGCGAGCACGGCGCGCCGGTCGGCCACCTGGCCGGTCACCGCGACCGTACCGTCGCTCGGCGTGTGCCGGATGGCGTTCACCAGCAGATTGGTCAGGACCCTGCCTACCTCGGCCACATCGATCTCGACCTTGGCGGTGCTGTCGGCGTCGCCGTGGAGCAGTACGCCCTTGGCGCGGGCGAGCGGATCGGCGGCGGCGACCGCATCGGAGATGACATCACTGAGCGCGACGCGCTCCAATGTCAGCTCAAGGGTCCCGGCGTGGAGCCGGGACAGCTCGAACAGGTCGTCGACCATGGTGGTGAGGCGTTCACAGGCGCGCACCATGGTGCGGTGGTAGCGGGCCACGGTGGCGGCGTCGGTGACCACCCCGTCGTCGAGGGCCTCGGCGGTGGCGCGGATGCCGGCGATCGGCGTGCGCAGGTCGTGGCTGACCCACGCGACCAGCTCGCGCCGGCTGGCTTCCAACGCCCGCTCCCGCTCCCGGGCCGCGACCAGCCGGACGTGGGTGTCGTCCAGCGCGCGGGCGATCGCCGCGAGCTCGGCCGTCGGCGGGGTCGCCCGCGACGGTCGGTAGCCGTCCTCACCGAGGTGGCCGGCCGCGTCGGTGAGGGTCACCGATGCCCGGGCCACCGGGCGTCCCAGCCAGAGCGTCG
Organism: Protofrankia sp. Cr2; assembly: GCF_963555885.1. Taxonomy (NCBI): domain Bacteria; kingdom Bacillati; phylum Actinomycetota; class Actinomycetes; order Frankiales; family Frankiaceae; genus Protofrankia; species Protofrankia sp. Cr2. Next base: position 67,729 of record NZ_CAUVXG010000011.1, on the reverse strand, counting down.
TCGTCGTCGCGGCCACCGCGGACACGGCGAGCACGATGAGCACGACATCGAGATCGTGGTTGGAGAGGAACATCGCCTCCGCGGTCCCGGCGACACCGGCCGCCATCGCGCCGACTCCGACGACGACCACAGCCGCGCCCCAGATCCGCACCGATGCGCGCCACAGCAGCCGCAGCCGCAGCAGGGGTACGGCCAGCACAGTCGCGGCCAGCGAGCAGCCGAGCGCGATCCCGGCGATCTCCAGAAACGCCGTCATGCCGGGTCCACGGCCCGCACGCGGCTCGCCTCGCACCGGTACCCGACGCCCCAGACGGTCACCAGCACCTGCGGCGCGGTCGGGTCGTCCTCGATCTTCTCCCGTAGCCGTCGGATGTGGACGGTCACCGTCGAGGGGTCGCCGAAGGTCCAGCCCCACACCTGTTCGAGCAGTGCCGGCCGGGAGAACGCCTCGCCGGGGTGCGCCAGGAGGAAGGCGAGCAGGTCGAATTCCCGGACGGTCAACGCGAGTGGCTCGCCGTCGCGGGTAGCCGTCCGCGCGGCGACGTCGATGACGAGACGTCCGGTCCGCAGCACGCCGCGGCCCGCCGGCGGCGGCTCCAGCGTGCGCCGCAACACCGACTGGACGCGCAGTACGAGTTCACGCGGCGAGAAGGGTTTGGTGACATAGTCGTCGGCACCGGTCTCCAGCCCGGCGATGCGGTCGGACTCCTCGCCCAGCGCGGTCAGCATGACGACCGGGACCAGACGGTGTTCCCGCAGGCGCCGGCACACCTCCAGTCCACCGATCCCGGGCAGCATGAGGTCCAGCACGACCAGGTCCGGCGGCCGATCGACAGCCGCGGCCAGCGCGGACGGGCCGTCAGCCGCCCGGACGACGTCGAAGCCGGCATGCGACAGATAACGGTCGACGACGTCGGCGACGGTCGGATCGTCCTCGACGAGCAGTACGCACACCACCCGCTCACGGTAGTGCGCGTGCCGGCCCGCAGGCGCTGTCGTCCCCGGCTGTCCCCGGCTCGTAATATCTGCGTGGCCCAGGGCGCACATTCCGGATATTTCGGGGCTGATGTTCCGTGTTCTGTAATGAATTCCGCCACAATCGGTGACTAAACTGCCGAGTATGGTTACTGAAAGTCAGATCGGCGGCGACGTCATCGCCGACGACGACGGCCTTGTCACTGTGGATGTCGCCGTGGATGTCACCCCGAGTGTTGCTGTGGATGTCGTCCTGCCCTGTCTGGACGAAGCCGCCGCCCTGCCATGGGTGCTGGCGCGCATGCCCGCCGGCTACCGGCCGATCGTGGCGGACAACGGTTCCACCGACGGCTCGCCGACCATCGCCCGGGAGTTGGGCGCACACGTGGTGCACGTGCCCGAACGCGGCTACGGCTCGGCGGTGCACGCCGGCCTGCTCGCGGCCACCGCACCGGTCGTCTGTGTCTGCGACGCGGATGCCTCCCTCGACCCGAGGGACCTGCCGCGTCTGGTCGGGCCGGTCGACGCCGGCAGTGCCGATCTCGTGCTCGGCCGGCGCCGGCCGACGGTGGCCCGCGCGTGGCCGTTGCATGCACGGGTCGGTAATGCGGTGGTCGCCCGGGAACTTCGCCGGCGTGTCCGGGTGCCGGTCTGCGACATCGGCCCGATGCGGGCAGCCCGTCGCGAGGACCTGCTCGCGCTCGGTGTCACCGACCGACGGTTCGGCTACCCGCTTGAGCTCATCGCGCTGGCGGCGGCGGCGCAGTGGCGCATCGTCGAGCTCGACGTCGGCTATCTGCCCCGCCGCGGCCGGTCCAAGGTCACCGGAACCGCGCTGGGTACGGTCCGCACGATCCGGGACATGTCCGCGGTGCTGGGACGGCTGGCGTGAGGCTGCTGGTCATCGCCAAGGAACCGGTGCCCGGGAAGGTCAAGACCCGGCTCACCCCCCCGTACAGTCCGGCCGAGGCAGCCGCGTTGGCCGCGGCCGCGCTCGCAGACACCCTGGACACCGTCGTCGAGGCATGTCGGCGCCACGGCGCCCGGCCGCTGGTCGTGCTCGAGGGCAGGCCCGGCGCCTGGCTGCCGCCGGACGTGCCAGTGATCGACCAGGTCGACGGACCGTTCGACGAACGCCTCGCCGCCGCCTTCGACACCGCGTCGGGCGAGCCGGCCCTTCTGATCGGGATGGACACGCCACAGGTCAGCGCCGGTGTGCTCGTCGCGGCATGCCAGGCGTTGGAGCAGGCCGACGCCGTGTTCGGCCGGGCGCTCGACGGCGGCTGGTGGGCGCTCGGGCTGCGCCGCGCCGACGGTTGCGTCGTGCGTGGCATCCCCACCTCGACAGCGCGGACCGGGGCGCTCCAGCACGCCCGGCTGCGCGCGGCGAACCTCACCGTGGCCGAGCTGCCGGCGCTTCGTGACGTCGACACCGCCGCCGACGTGGAGCCGGTTGCCAGGCTGGCACCTGCCGGGCGGTTCGCCGCCGCGGCACGGGCACGGGAACGTGTCGGGGCGTCCCGGTGAGTGCTCGGTCGGTCGGCCTGCGCCCGGCCACCGTCTACGAGACCGCTTTGCGTTCGTCGGAGTCCGCGCTGTGGGCGACGGGCCGCCGTGGGCGCAGGCGGCTGCCGGTTGCCGCGTGGCTGGGCGCTCCTGCCCCTGCGGACGAGTTGATCCTGGCTCGGTGCACCGGGCCGACTCTGGACGTCGGTTGTGGGCCGGGGCGCCTGACCGCCGGCCTGGCCTCCCGCGGGGTTCCCGCGCTCGGCATCGACGTGGCGCCGTTCGCTGTCGGGTTGGCCCGGCGGACGGGTGCGTCGGCGTTGTGCCGTGACGTGTTCGGTCCATTGCCGGGGGAAGGGCGCTGGCGTGAGGTGCTGCTGATCGACGGCAACATCGGGATCGGCGGGCAGCCGCGACGCCTGCTGGCGCGCGTCGCGCGGTTGTTGGCACCGGGGGGCTCGGTTCTGGTCGAGCTCGACCCGCCGGGCACCCCGAGCGGGGCGTACTGGACGCGGTTGGAAGCCGGCGGCCTGGTCAGCGCGCCGTTTCGCTGGGCGGGCGTCAGCGTCAACGGGATGGGGCCGCTCGCCGCAACCGCGAACCTGCGCGTCGGCGAGACGTGGCAGTGCTCCGGTCGGCATTTCGCCCGGCTGGTGTCCACCGCCGGCAGATGGACATGAGCGCGGACATGATCACGGACGCCACGGCCCGGCCACACCTGCAGCCCGGCGTGGGTCGACCACGTTCCCGGTGGGCGATGGTCACGGCATCGGCGGCGCTGGTCGGCGTGCTCGGCCTGGAATACGCGGTCATCGCCCAGCCGGGCCCGCTGCCGGGCCGGGCACCCGTGCTGTACCTGACCCTCGGCTGGTGGGCGGCGGCCGCGCTCGGGGTGGTGCTGCTGATCCGCGTGGCGCCCCGGCGGGTGGCCGCGGGCCTGCTGCTGGCCGGCGCCGTCGCGGTGCACGGCCTTGCGATCACATCCGGGCCGCGGATGAGTGACGACCTCTACCGCTATGTCTGGGACAGCCGGGTGCAGGCGTCCGGGATCGACCCGTACCGGTACGCGACGGACTCGCCGGAGCTGGCTCACCTGCACGATGCCTGGCTGTGGCCCGACGATGGCGGCTGCGCCGCGATCGGCCGGGGCCCGGGATGCACGCGGCTCAACTACCCGCGGGCGCACACGATCTACCCGCCGGTCGCCCAGGCGTACTTCACCGTCGTGCACTACCTGCCCGGTCCGCCGCGCGAGCACAAGGTCCAGTTCTATGCGGCGCTGGCGTCACTGGCGCTGACCGTGCTGCTGATGCGGACGCTGGCGGTATCGGGCCGCGATCCCCGGCTTGCCGCAGCCTATGCCTGGACGCCGCTGGCCGGCCTGGACATCGGCATCGACGCGCATGTCGACGTGGTGGCGGCGCTGGCCGCTGTGGGTGGGCTCGCGCTGCTGTCACCGCGGATCGGTGACCCGGGCGGCTCACCGTGGCGGCCCTCGGCGCGACGCGCCGCCGTGGCCGGCGTCCTGCTGGGGGTCGCCGTGGCGGTGAAGCTGTACCCGGCGCTGCTGCTGCCGGCCGCGGCGCGGCGCCACCGTCTGGTGGTGCTCACCTCGGCGATCGGTGTGGTCGCCCTGTCCTACCTGCCCCACGTCGCCGTGGTGGGAACCGACGTCCTCGGCTTCTTACCGCAGTACCTGTCGGTCGAGGGGTATCAGGACGGCGGCCGGTTCCTCCTGTTGGGTCTGATCGGTCTGACCGGCACATCGGCCAAGGCCGTCGCGGGGGTCGTGCTGGCCGCGGTCATGATCGCGATATGGCGGTCCGGTCCGGACCGGGTCGGCGCCGAACGTGGCGCCCTGTGGCTGTTCGGGACGGCCTTCCTGGTTGCAACCCCGGTACAGCCCTGGTACGGCCTGCTGCTCGTGGTGCTCGCCGTGCTGGCGGGCCGGCTGGAGTGGCTGGCCGTCGCCGCCGCGCCCTACATCCTCTACATGGCGCTGTTCACCGACCTCGCGGTCACCGACAACATCGCCCGGCCTGGTGGCTACCTGCTCGGTGCGGCCGTGGTCGGCGTTGTCGGTGCCGGTCGGTCGGTGGTCAGTGCCCGTGCGAGGTCGAGCCGCCCGGGTAGTTGCCGCCGCCGTGGTCGGTGTCGATCGTGTCGTAGTCCTTGGCCCCGTTGACGCGTGGCAGGGCGTCGACGAAGACGACCGTCCGAGGCTTCTTGAACGACGCGATCTGGGCCCGGCAGTGTTCGATCAGCTCGGTGTCGGCCGCGTTCGCACCGTCGCGCAGGGCGACCACTGCCTTGACGGACTGTACCCAGCGGTCATCCGGGACGCCGATGACGGCGGCCTCCCGGACTGCCGGGTGACGTTCGAGGCAGGCTTCGACCTCAGCCGGGTAGATGTTCTCCGCCGCTGATTTGATCATCCGTGTCGCGGTGCCGACGAAGGAGATGCGGCCGTCGGGCAGCCGCCGTCCCAGGTCGGTGGTGTGCCAGCCGCCGGTTCGGGTCCGGTGCGCGTTGTCCTGCGGTCTGTCCCAGTAGCCCGCGTGGACCAGCGCGCCACGGACGACGATCTCTCCGACCTCGCCGTCGGGGACCTCTGCGCCCTCCGGCCCGACGATCGTGATCCGGGCGAACGGGACAGGACGCCCCACCGTCGGGCTCCACTCCTCGTGCCCGAGAGCGGCGTAGAGGCAGAAGCCGGTCACCTCGGTCTGACCGAATCCACCCATGTGGCGGCCCCAGGGACTGCCGTCGGGGGTGACCATGTCCGCCCAGCCCGCAATCATCGTCAGCGGGCTGCGCAGGGAACGCAGGTCGAAACGTCGGTCACGGTTGGTCTCGACGAGCGCTGCGACCTGCGGCGGCATCAGGAAGGCCGAGGTGCACCGCTCGCCTTCGATGAGTCGGCACAGCTCCTCGGGGTCGCTGCGGCGGACGAAGACGTTGGTGCCGCCCCAGACGAATGTCGTCGCGGTGTGCTGGAAGGTGCCGATGTGGAACAGCGGACCGGAATTGAGGAAGATCTGGTCGCTATCCGCGTAGAAGAGGGCGCCGATGACGCTGGCCTGCGCGACCAGGTTCGCCGAGGTGAGCATCGACCCGGCGGGCCGACCCCCGTGCGCGGCCGTGTAGATGACGAGCACGGGGGCGTGCGGATCGGGATCCGCGGGCGGGCGCGTCGGGTCGCCCGCGGCCAGGAAGCCCTCGTAGCTGTCGGGCCCGTCTCCGCCCGGTGCGCTGTCGTCCGATCCGTTGGTGTCGTGGCGCAGCCAGAGCGCAGTATGGGTGGCCCGCTTGCGTGCCTCCCGGACGGTCGGTCCGATCTCGGTGTCCTGCCAGACGATGACGGTGGGCCGCAGGTCGTCGATGACGAACGCCATCTCCTCGGCCGAGTGCCGCCAGTTCACCGGGCAGACCATGGCGCCGAGCCGTGCGCCCGCCAGGACCAGCTCGAGTGCCCGGTGGCAGGTCTGCCCGAGCCACAGCACCCGCGAGCCAGGTGTGACACCTGCGCGGTGGAGTGCGCCGGCGAGCCGGGCGACCCGATCGTCGAGCTCGGCGTAGGTCACGCGGTGCTCGGCGCACACGGTGGCGGTTCGGCCCGGACGCGAGCGGGCGTGTTCGGCGAGAAGTTCCGCGAGCGTCGGCCAGGTGCCGACCGGTACCGCGGACATCAGGTGTCCACCCGGTGCGGTTCCACCGAGCTGGCCCGGGTCCTGTCGATGATCGTTTCGTTCACGACGGTGCTCTCCATCCTCACGGGCGATATGGTAGATCTGGTCTAATCATAAAGCTAATATCTCTGTTTCAGTCGGTCGACCCCGGCTCGGCGGAGCCCCGCACCGGATGGCCGGTCGGCCGGTCGGGCTGTGCCGTAATAATCATGTTTCTCATTAAACCTTTTATGCTATATTCACCTGGGCTTGTACAATGGGGAGGCGCAGCGGTGTCGGATGCTCGGTCGGATGATCGCTACTACCAGCCCGCGGCGGAGACGATGCCGCGGGCGGAGCTCGAAGCCTTACAGGAGCAACGGGTCGTCGAGCTGGTGGAGTACGCGTACGAGCGGTCGCCGTTCTACCGTGAGCGCTGGGACGCGGCTGGTGTCCACCCGCGCCAGGTCCGCTCGTTGGACGACTTTCGCCGACGCATTCCGTTCATCGACAAACAGGATGTCCAGGGCTTCCGTGAGCGCAGCGGTGACCCGTTCGCCGGGTTGCTCTGTGTCGACCGCAAGGAACTCACCTCGCTGACGTCGACGTCCGGGACGACCTCCGAGCCCGAGTTCTTCCCGGAGCGGTGGGACAGCGCTCATCCCCTCGTCACCGGCACCGCGCGCGATCTGTGGGAGCTGGGCGTGCGGCCGGGGGACACGGTCGTGGTGCCGCCCGGCACCTTCCGGGGTTTCTGGGACTCGCTGTTTCAGCTGCTCGGTCTCGTGCCGCTCTACATCGACACGTGGATCGGCCAGTGGGGGAACGTCCTGGACGCCATCGAGCAGTACCGGCCGGCATACGTCCAGCTGCTCTACCCGATGGTCGTCGAGATCGAGCGGCTCGCCGACGTCCGGGACGTGCGGACGGCACTGGCGCCGCTGAAGGCGGCCAGTTTCGCCGGGATGCCGCTGGGCCGCACGCTGACCGCGAAGGTCCGCGACGAGTGGGGCGTGAACCTCTTCCTCTACACCAGCGCCGGGGACACCGGCACGGCGTGGGAGTGCTCCGAGCACGATGGTTACCACCTGTGGGAGGACATGGTGCTCGCCGAGCATCTTGACCCGTCCGGGGTCACCGCCGTCGCCGACGGCGCGATCGGGGAGCTGGTCGCGACCGACCTCGACAACATCACCGCACCGTTCATCCGATTCCGGTCGGGTGATCTGGTGCGGCTGACCCGTACGGCCTGCGGCTGCGGCCGCACCCATGCGCGGCAGTGGCCGGTCGGTCGCAAGGGCGACGAGACGGTCGTGGACGGTACCCTGGTCGGCGTCCAGGATGTCTGGGACGCGCTGGAGACCCTGCCGGAGACGGCGGACGGGATCTTTCAAATCATCCGGCCGACCCGGGTCGTCGACTCGCTGCGGCTGCGTGTCGGCTATACGCCCGAGCTCACCGGTGACCTCGTCGACCTGCTGGTGCGGGCACGCGATGTGGTGGCCACCAAGGTCGGTGTCACCCCGGAGGTGGAACTGGTGCCCGCGGGCGAGATCCTCAGCCGGTCCGCCAGCGTCGCGAAGTTCCCCCGGTTGGTGAAGGCGTGAGCCGCGCGTCGATCGTGGAACGGGCGCGAGCGCTGCCGCGCGCCGAGATCGCCGGCATCGGCCGTTTCACCGTGGCCGGGCGGCATCACGACTTCACGATCACCTGGGATGATCTTAAGCGGGCCGGCGCATGGCACCGCGGTGCACTCACGGCCTGGGGTTTCGGGCCCGGGGACAGCGTCCTGATCACGTCGGTATCCTGCGAGGGGATCTGGACCGGCGGGTTAGCGCAGGCGCTGCGTGATCTCGGAGTCGTCTTCGCGCTCGCCGAGTCCTACAGCTGGGACGCTCGCCGGGTGGGGACCTTCGCCCGGCGGCTGCCGCTGGCGGCGGTGTTCGGGCTCGGCCGCGAAACCGCCGAAGCACTGGCGGCCACGGCGAGTCTCGACGTGCTGGCCCCGGTGCCGCACCTGTTCGCCCGCCCGGATGCCCTCCCGATCCTGCGTGGCGCAGACCTGAACCCGGTGCTGTTCGCGCCGATCGGGCCGACGGTGGCGGTCGAATGCCCGGAGCGGGCCGGCGGGCATGTCGACGCGCAGCGTTGGTCGCTGCGTGCCGTCGACGGGCAGCTTTGGTGCTCCGGTGCCGACGGACGTCCGGGCGGCCTGTTCGAGGTTCCCCTCGGGGTGGGCGGCACCGTACGGACCGGCCGATGCGCGTGCGGTAGCGACGATCCGCGGGTGCTGCTGGCCTGACCCGCTGCGCGATGCCCGGCCGGCACAGCGGGTTCCGGCCGGCCGGGAGCGATCAGCGATCGTTGGACGAGGCTGCTTCCCAGGCCGGGTGCTCCCGGCGGGCCCAGTACCGGGGTACCAGACCGGTACGCATGCCCAGGCGGGCAACCGGGTCCCGGCTGGCGAACCAGAGGTGGCCGGCGACGACGGCGACGACTGCATAGGCCAGCCAGTCATGGACGAAGGTGGCGCCGGTGCGCCAGCGCACCGGCCAGGCGTTGGCGTAGCGCATGAGCAACCCGGTGCCGAGCATGACCAGGATCGAACCGGCGACGAACGCGGCGTTGAGCTTCTGACCGGGGTTGAACTTGCCGATCGGGATCCGGCCGGCGCGGCGGTCCCGGCTGCGCAGCCAGGCCCGGTCCGCAGCGGTGAAGCGGTTGAGCAGGCTCAGGTCATGGCGGTAGGCGGCCGACACGACGCCGGCCAGTATCGGCACCGGCAGCGCGATCCCGGCATAGACGTGCACCGCCGCCACCAGGTGGCGCCGGCCCACCAGAACCGACAGCGGCCCGAGGTAGAGCATGGCCGCGGTGGCGACGCACAGGCCCATCAGGGCCGCGGTGCTCCGGTGCACCCAGCGTTGCGTCCGGGTGAAGCGGCGCAGGAGCTCAACTGGTTGCGTCATCGTCACGTCCGTTGGAGTGCCCGACCCAGGCGTCGACGTCGTAGCCATCCTGTTCCCAGTAGCCGGGTTGGACACGATCGGTGACCTCGATGTCGCTGAGCCATTTCAGTGATTTGTATCCGTACATCGGTGCCACATACAGCCGGACCGGACCACCGTGTTCATGCGTGACCGGAGCTCCGAGCATGTTCAGGGCGACCAGGACGTCGGGCCGCCGCGCCTGGTCGAGGGTGAGGCTTTCGGTGTAGACGCCGTCAAACGACCGGATTGTCACCGCCTGTGCGCCCGGCTGGATCGCCACCGCGTCGAGGAGGTCCGCCAGCGCGACGCCGGACCAGGGCACCGCCGCCACCCGCCAACCGGTGACGCACTGGAAGTCCCGGGTGAGCGCGGTCTGCGGCATAGCGTGGAGTTGGTCGAGGGTGAACGTCGCGGGTCGGCCCACCAGGCCGGTGACACGCAGGCGGTAGTCCGCCGCGGTACGGGTCGGCACGCTGGCGGTCACCGAGTAGAAACGGAAGCCGCCCGCATCCGGGAGCAGGTTCGTCAGCCCGGTCGGATCACCGTTCTGTATCGGCGCGAGGATGCGCTCAAGCCGACGCTGGATCCCGGCGCCGGTCGCCACACCGACTGTGCCCACGGCAAGCATACCGATGATGACGCGTCGACCGACCGGGGAACCTGCCGCACTCATAAGGATCAGCCAACACGCTCACGGTGGCAATGCGCAACCCTTCCACCGGGCACCCATTATTAGGTATAATAATTTGATTAAAAATATTACGTCTCTCATCATACGTCGAGCGAAGCGAGGAAGAACCGTGGAAGGCAGGGTCGCGATCGTGACAGGCGGCACCCGCGGCATCGGTGCCGCGATCACGGAGGTGCTCGCCACCGAGGGCGCCCACGTGGCGGCCGTCTACGCCGGTAACCACGCGCGTGCGGACGGGTTGCGTGAACGCCTGGCCGACCGCGGTGGTTCAGTCAGCGTGCACGCCGGGGACGTCGGCGACCCGGACTTCTGCCGCAAGCTGGTCGACGACGTGCTCGCTGAACACGGCCGTGTCGATCACCTCGTGAACAACGCCGGGCTGCTGGTCGAGAACAGCGCATTGCGGATGACTGATGAGGACTGGGACCGTGCCCTGCGGGTGAACCTGTCCGGCCCGTGGTATCTCGCCCGTGCAGTACTCGCCCCGATGGTCGAACGCCGCTTCGGGCGCATCGTGAACGTGGGGTCGGTGACCGCCGCCATGGGTAGCCCGGTAGAGATCGGGTATGGGGCCGCCAAGGCCGGTCTGCTGGGGATGACGCGTTCGCTCGCCCGGGCCGTGGCGCGTAAGGGGGTCACCGTCAACCTCGTTGTTCCCGGCGTCTTCGAGACGGATATGACCAATTCGATGGCTCCGGCCGCGCAGGACGCGATCCGCGCGATGATCCCGTTGGGTCGGCGCGGCGATCCATTCGAACTCGCGCACGCCGTTCGTTTCCTCCTGGACGACAATGCGGGTTACCTCACCGGATCGGTGGTCACCGTCGATGGCGGCCTGAGCATGGGCGCCTAGCCGTCGCCTGTCCGTCGGGTTTCCCGGGCCGCTGATGATCTGGAGGATGTCCGCGTCGCTGACAGCCCGACTACGGATAGCGAACAGATCAGCGTCCTGCCGGTAGTGCCCGACCGGCCGGTTCATGCGGGAACTCGTTGGGCAGGACCGGGATGTGGGCGAGTCCGATGATGTACATGTCGTCACCTCTGGTGACCGGATCGGTGATTTCTCCGATCCAGCGGGGCGGAGCAGGGAGGAGGATGACTGGCCGCTGCTGGACTGGGCGTTCGAGCAGTCCCCGCTCTATCTGGCGCTCTACGACGTAGACCTGCGGATCCGCCGGATGAACACCGCAGCGCGCCATCAGCTCGGCCTGCACCAAGCGGACGAGCGCGGGCGATACCTGGACGAGTTGCTGCCGGCCCTGCCCGGGCTGGACGTGGTTGCCGAGCAGCTTCGCCAGGTGGTGGAGACGGGCCAACCGGTGCACGTCACGGTTGTCGGTCCCGTTCTCATCGACTCCGACAGCCGGGCGTTGGCCATCAGTATGTCGCCGGTCAAGGATCGGGGCGGGCGGATCCGAGGCGTGTACAGCGCGGCATTCGACATCAGCGAGCAGTATCGGGCCCAACAGCGGCTGGCCTTGTTGAACGAGGCGAGCACCCGTATCGGCAGCACCCTGGACGTGGCCCGGACCGCGCAGGAACTGGCGGAGGTGGCCGTTCCCGACCTCGCCGACTGGGTCAGCGTGGACCTGCTCGAATCGGTGTACCAGGGGCACGAACCGGTTGCCGGTCCGTTGCTCGGCCCGGTCGCGCTGTGCCGCGCCGCGCATCAGTCGGTCATCGAAGGCTGCCCCGAAGCCGTGGTCGAGCTGGGGCAAATGGACATCTACCCGGACTACTCGCCTGCCGCCCAGGCACTGGCGGCAGGACAGTCCAGAGTGCACCACATCTCCGACCCCGACATAGCCCACTGGGTCGCCGCGGATACCAACCGGACCGCCGCGGCCCGCCGGTACGGGTTCCATTCGGTGATGTACGTGCCGTTGCGTGCCCGTGGTACCACCGTGGGCGTGGTCACCTTTGCTCGTCACCGGCGGGCGGAACCGTTCGAGCAGGATGATCTCATCCTTGCCGATGAACTTGCTGCCAGGGCGGCCGTGGCCATCGACAATGCCCGTCGCTATACCCGTGAACGCGCGACCGCGCTCACGCTGCAGCGCAGCCTGCTTCCGCAGAGACTGCCCGCGCAGACAGCGGTGGACGTCGCGTCCCGGTACCTGCCCGCCGGTACCGACATGGGGGTAGGGGGAGGCTGGTATGACGTGATCCCGCTGTCCGGGACCCGCGTTGCGCTGGTCGTCGGGGACGTTGTCGGTCACGGAGTCCACGCTGCCGCGACCATGGGTCGACTGCGCACCGCGGTGCGCACCCTCGCCGATGTCGATCTTGCCCCTGAGGAGCTGCTCACCCGGCTTGACGACGTGGTCACCCGGCTGGCGTTTGAGGAAGGACCGCCGCCCGCCGCCGTCGCCATCGGTGACGAGAACGTTGGTGATGAGGACGTTGGCGCCGTCGCCGCTACCTGTTTGTATGCAGTCTACGACCCGGTGTCACATTGCTGTTCGTTTGCCAGTGCCGGTCACGCCCGGCCCACCCTCGTGACCCCCGATGGCACCGTCGACGTCCTCGACCTGCCGGCCGGCCCTTCGCTGGGCACAGGTGGTCAACCCTTCGAGGCCGCCGAGTTCGATCTGCCCGAAGGCAGCCTGCTCGTCCTCCATACCGACGGACTTCTCAAAGCCGGTGGCCGCGACACCGACGCGGGTCTTAGCGCGTTGCGACGCGCGCTGGCCTATCCTGCACTGTCACTGGAAATCCTCTGTGACACCCTGCTTACAGCCATGCTCCCGGACCGTCTCAGCGATGACGTCGCCCTGTTGGTCGCCCGGACACACGTCCTTGATGCCAACCAGGTTGCGATGTGGGACCTGCCGGCGGATCCGGCCGTCGTCGCAGGGGTCCGCGAGCAGGCATCCCGCCAACTCGCCAGCTGGGGGCTGGGCGAAGCCACCTTCATCACCGAGCTTGTCGTCAGCGAACTTGTCACCAACGCCATCCGCCACGCCCAGGCTCCGCTCCAACTGCGACTGATCTTCGATGGAAGTCTCATCTGCGAGGTCTCCGACGCCAGCAGCACTGCTCCACACCTGCGCCGGGCGCGCGTGCTCGACGAGGGCGGACGCGGCCTTCTCCTCGTCGCCCAGCTCACCCGGCGTTGGGGCACCCGCCACACCCGTAGCGGTAAGACGATCTGGGCTGAGCAGCCCCTTGCCGCACAGCCTGCCCCGGCAGGGCCCGACTTCACCGGCTGACGTCAGGCCAGTATGCCTCATCATGGCGGGCGTTCGTAGGGGCTGTCCGTCGGCAGCCACCCCCACCAGGCGGTGCATCCAGCGGCAGTGGTTAAGTAGCACACGGCAGCCTTGGGTTGTCCTGGTCGCAGCGGGTTCGGGCGTTACGCGGCCGGGACGGTGCCGGTCGGGACCGTAGCGGGCGTTGCCGTGCCCATCAGGATGACGGGGTCTGACTGGGCGATGCGCCGAATGGGTACGCGCCGAGCGCGCGTGGGTAACGGAGGTTGGATGAGCAGGGCCGGAACGTTCCAGTTTCGGATGGTGACTGTCGGCGCCGCCGCGTGTCTCACGTTCCTGACCGCAGCGTGCAGCGGATCGACGTCAACCGCCGTGCGGGACGCGTCGGTGACATCGGTGTCCCCGGTGCCCCCTGCCACGGACCTGCCCACCGACCTGAATCTGACATCGTCACCGGCACCGACGGTGTTTCCGACGGACATCGTGACGGCGACGGCCAGCGCCGACCCGCTCAGCAAATCGATCATCCCGACGAATTTTCCGTTCCCGGACGGATCGACCCACGTAATCTCCAACAGCAAGCCCACCGACGCGACGATGAGCTTGAAGGGAGTGACCCCGGCCGCGGCGGCGGACTTCTACCGAAAGGCCCTGCCCGGTATCGGTTACAAGCTGTTCCAGCAGTCCACGTCCGACGGAAGAACCAAGGTCACTTTTTCCGGACACAGCCAGAGCGTCGAGATCCTCGCGGGTGGCACCACCTCACCCAATCTCATCGTGATCGTATTTACCCAATGCAGCACCGCGGTGCAGGGGGCGGCGATTCCGACGCGTCGAAGTGACCGGGTCGCGTGCCAGTGAGAATGCGCGGATTAGACCGGCCGGTCCGAGCGTCGGCAACGTCGACCACGCGGATGACACGATTTGCCGGTACCGCTGCATAGCGGCATCGCCATCCGGTTCCGGTTCCGGCTTGCCGTGGCCTGCTACGCGGGCCACGGCAGCGTCATCTTCACCGGCCGCTTCACCGGCCGCCTTCAGCCATGCCAGGGCCATCGCGCGGAGTTGACCGCCACGACGAGAAGATCCTGGTGCCATCGGCTGTGCGGTCCTGACGAGTGGAAGGTTGGCATCCCAAAAAGCCATAAATCGGACGCAGGATGTACGTCTACCGTCCACTCGTGCCGGCACGCTGGGGTGCTGGGCCGCGCGGCCAGTCGGGCAGCCGGCCGGGCGGTCAGCCGAGCAGCACGACCACGCCGACGAGCAGGACCATCTTGGCAATGATCGCGATCTCGGCGGCGCGGCCGGACACCTGATGAATTCCGGCGGCGTCCAGCAGATGGGGAACCGCCATCCGCACCTGCGGCCAGAGCGTCAGCACTATACCGGTGCCGGCCGCGGCGACCAGGGTCCGAGTGGTCGCGGACCCAGGGGCGAGCACGCCGGTGATCGTGGTCGCCGCGACGACCGCGACGGCTTTGATCCCGGCGAAGCCGGTGATTACCGTCCCGATCCGCAACAGAACCACAGCGACGACTCCAGCCACAAAGATTGACACAAGAGCCGTGGCCGCGGTGTCGGGGTCTACCCGTACCTCGGCGAGCCGGGCCATGTGTACTCCCGGTGCAGCCTGGTCGAGTCGTGCGAACCACAGCGAGACTGCCGTGAGCAGGGCGACGACCGCCTCCACCAACCGCAACACCGCCAGGGCGGATGCGAGCATGACCAGCCTACGTCCCCGGCGGTGGCCGAACCGGGACTTCGACGCGGTCGGTCGATGTGCGTCCGACGGTGCCGCTGCGGATGGATTCCTGAGCGTCATCACGTGCGCTCCTTCCCGATGGCCTTCGCTGTCATCGGCAGGATGCTCCGCAATCATGTGGACGGGGTGAGAGCAGGAGAGGAATACCCATGAGCAGGGCACAGGATGCCTTCGCCATGACCTCCGGGGGAAATCCGTGAACCCGCGCCATCCCGGGAACTGATCCGACACCTGCTCCATCCGACATAATATTCACTTTTCGATCGGACGGCTGCGTCCGTCGACGAGGTCGCGGTCCCGGCACTTATGGCGGTGCTGGGCGTCGATCTCCGGATGTCGGGGCGGGGTTTCCGCGCGACTTATGGACCGTCGCGGCCGGCTGAGATGCTGTTTCATAACGGAACGTGATATCGAAGGTGTGCCCGCCGGGTGGAGCCGTGCGACACGGACCTCACGGCGCGGATGCTCGAGCATCGGATCTTCCGATCGGTGGCAGCGTGTTGCAAGGCAGACCGGGCAGTCGCAGATGTGGCAGGTACCTACCGGAGGTGGAAAACCCGATATGGCAGAGCGGAAAACGCAACGGAATGTCGAAGACTGGGCACACGACCTTCCCGCCGGCTTCATAGAGTGCCGCACCATGGGCCACCGGTGGGAGCCACATACCGCAGCGTGGGACAAAGAAGCCAGGGCATACCATGTCACGCATGAGTGTGACCGTTGTGGGACCCAGCGCAAGGCCTGGTGGAGTAGAACGGGAGAAATCTCCTCAGCCTCTTATAGCTATCCCGACGGCTATCTCACGAAAGACGTCGGTTACATCGGCGCCGCCGGGCGGGGTGTACTGCGCACGGAATACCTGACCCGCGTCTTCAGCGGCAGCGTCGACAGCGCCAACGGCAAGAAGTCGCCATCGTGACCCCGTCACGCCAGCCGGCGTCGTCAG
>NZ_CAUVXG010000011.1:43626-51296 GCF_963555885.1 Protofrankia sp. Cr2 | reverse complement strand
TCCGCGTGGAAGCAGGCGACGAGCGACCCACGATCGTCACGCTGGGAGACCGGCGGTGGGACGAATGCCCGCTGCACGAATCCGAAAGAATGGCGCGCCCGCTCGTAGACATCGTCGGTCCCACCGCTTTTGAGCCAGCTGCGCAGGACGTAGTTGTGCGCCGCGACAACCGCGGCAGCGGCTACGACACTGCGCAGTCCGCTGTCGGCCAGGCCACTGTCCGAGCGGCGACCATCGGGCGGGCGGTGTGGGGTCTCGCTGGTGAAGCGGTTCTGGAGGTAACGCGCCACCACACGTTCGTAACGGTCAGTACTCGCGATCTCGCGATCCCGCAGTGACGGCACTTGTCTGGTCAACTGGAACCGCTTCAGTGAGATGTCGGCGTCCTCGACGTAACGATCCAGCACCAGCTGGGCGCCGGCACAGGCGATGGCCAGCGGAGGTTCGGTGGGGCTGGCGTCTGTGAACAGCCGGGCCATGTCCTCGAGCCACTCGTCGTGGTCGGGAAAGATCGCCTCTTCCTTCGCGGAGAAGTATCGGAAGAAGGTGCGCCGGCCGACTCCGGCTGCCTCAGCGATCTGGTCGACGGTAGTCGTCTCGTATCCGTTGGTGAGGAACAGCTCCATCGCGGCGCCGACCAGGGCGCGACGTACCTGCCGACGCCCGGCCGCGGTTCGGCCGGTGCGTCGCCTGGGTGCCCGATCCGCCGCATCCGTCATGTCACCGGACCTTACCGAAGAGTTCTTCGAGTGACCCGCTTCCTAACGGCACCAGGTGTCGCTACAGTTCAGCTGCAAGGTCCGACCACTCCGCCTGATGCACCATCGGGAACCCGCGCGGGGTGCCACGCAGGACGTGGATGCGGTCCGTTGCCGTGCGCAGACCAGACCGGGGCTGCAGGGTGTCTCAGACTTCAGGGGTGGCTCAGTGACTGACGTACCAGCTGCGGACGTACCAGCGCAGGTGACAGCCGACGTGACAAGGGTGGGCGTGGTAGGCGGTGGCCTGATGGGCGCGGGCATCGCCGAGGTGTGCGTCCGCGCGGGTCTCGATGTGACGGTCGTCGAGGCGGACACGGGCCGGGTTGCGGCGAGCCGTGGCCGGATCGTCAGCTCACTGGACCGTGCGACATCGCGGAAGAAGCTGTCGGCCGACGACCGTGACCGGGCGTTGGAGCGGCTGAGCTTCACCACGGACCTCAATGAGTTGGCCGACCGTCAGCTGGTGGTGGAGGCTGTCGCGGAGGACGAACGGTTGAAGGTCGAGGTTTTCCGGGATCTCGACAAGGTGCTCGAGGATCGTGGCGCGATTCTCGCATCCAACACGTCGTCCATTCCCATCATGAAACTCGGGATGGCGACCAGCAGGCCGCGTCACGTGATCGGGATCCATTTTTTCAACCCGGTGCCCGTCTTGGCGCTGGTGGAGCTGGTGCCGTCGTTGCTGACCGATGAGCAGACCCTGGTCAGGGCGGAGGCCTTCGTCGGTGACGTGCTGGGAAAAAAGGCGATCCGGTCTCAGGACCGTGCGGGTTTCGTGGTGAACGCGCTACTCGTGCCATATCTGCTGTCCGCCATCAGAATGCTTGAGTCGGGCTTCGCCTCGGCGGCCGACATCGACAGTGGGATGGTGCTCGGGTGCGCGCACCCCATGGGCCCGCTGGCGCTGGCCGACCTGATTGGTCTCGACACGATACACGCGATCGCCGAATCGCTGTACGCAGAGTTCAAGGAGCCGCTGTACTCGGCACCCCCGCTGCTGATGCGAATGGTTGACGCCGGCCTGCTCGGAAAGAAGAACGGCCGCGGTTTCTACGAGTACGGTTCGGCCGGCGCATGAATCCGGTGAACACCGGCACAGGCGGGTATCAGCTCGGCGAGGAGCATCAGGCGTTGCGCGACGCCGTGCGGCAGCTGGCCGAAAAGGAGATCGCCCCGCCCGCCGCCGACGTCGACGAGCAGGCGCGTTTCCCGGTCGAGGCGCATGACGCGCTGACCCGGGCGGGTTTCCACGCCGTACACATTCCAGACGAATACGGCGGCGAAGGCGCGGATGCGGTCGCGGCCTGCATCGTGATCGAGGAAGTGGCCCGGGTCTGCGCCTCGTCGTCGCTGATTCCGGCGGTGAACAAGCTGGCGACCATGCCGATCCTGCTGTCCGCGTCCGAGGAACTGAAAAAGCAGGTACTACCCTCGATCGCCGCGGGCGAGGCGATGGCGTCCTATGCGTTGTCCGAACGGGAGGCGGGTTCGGACACCGCATCCATGCGTACCCGGGCGAGACTGGACGGCGATCACTGGGTGCTTAACGGAACGAAGTGCTGGATCACCAACGCAGGGGAGTCCACCTGGTACACGGTGATGGCGGTGAGCGATCCGAACGCGGCGAAGAAGTCCCGCGGCATCTCGGCGTTCGTCGTCCACCGGGACGATCCCGGCTTCTCGGTGGGCGCAGAGGAACGCAAGCTCGGCATCAAGGGCTCACCGACCCGGGAGATCCACCTGGAGGACTGCGCGATCCCGGCCGACCGGATCATCGGAGAGCCCGGGACCGGCCTGAAGACCGCGCTGGCGACGTTGGATCACACGCGGCCCACGATCGGCGCACAGGCGGTGGGTATCGCCCAGGGCGCGCTGGACATTGCGATCGCCTACGTCAAGGAACGTCGGCAGTTCGGGCGGGTCATCGCGGAGTTCCAGGGCCTCCAGTTCATGATCGCTGATATGGGAATGGCGATCGAGGCCGCCCGGCATCTGGTGTACGTGGCGGCGGCTAAGGCCGAGCGTGGCGACGCGGATGCCGGGTTCGTGTCGGCGGCGGCGAAGTGCTTCGCCTCGGACACGGCCATGGCGGTCACCACCGATGCGGTTCAGCTGCTCGGCGGCGCGGGCTACACCCGCGACTTCCCCCTCGAGCGGATGATGCGCGACGCCAAGATCACCCAAATCTACGAGGGCACGAACCAGATCCAGCGCGTGGTCATGGCCCGCCAGCTCCTCGGCGGCTGACCGGAGTTGGCGATCAAGGTTGGGTGATCTTTCGAGGTTTGTGCGGCGTGGACCGGCCTGTTGATCTTACAAACCTCGAAAGATCACGTCCGTGGACCTGGCCGGTGGTGGACCTGGCCGGTGGTGGACCTGGCCGTCCGTGGACGTGGCCGCGTGCACGCTGACCGCGTAGCCGCCGCCGTCGTACACATCGCCGTCCCAGGTCGCGTAGCGCTGGTCGAGGGTGAGCCCGGCCGTTGCGCACCACCGGTCGTAGTCGGCCAGCCCGAACGGCGCATCGGGCAGCGGCAGGTGGTCACGATCCAGGCCGAAGCCGGCGACCAGCAGGCCGCCGGGTACAAGCCGCTGGGCGATCGCGGCGACGACCAGCGCCTCGGTGCCGGGAGCGAGCAGTGGGACGACGTTTCCGGCCGCGACGACGAGGTCGAAGGACTCCGCCAGGTCCGCCAGGCTGTGCATGTCAACCAGGTCGGCCAGCAGCCACCTCACGTCGGGTCCCGCGGCCTGGGCCTGCGTCAGCATGGAGGCGTCGTTGTCGATCCCGGTGCAGGAGTGGCCCTGTTCGGCCAGCCGGATCGCGACCCGGCCGGTCCCGCAGCCTGCGTCCAGGATGCGCGAACCCGGCGGTACCAGCGACGCGCACAGCGTGGCTTCGCCGTGGACGTCCATGCCCGCCGCGGCCAGCCGCGCGAACTGGGCCGCATAACCCGGCCCACGTCTGCCATCGGTGATGGCAGCCCAGCGACTTGCACCGTCCACCAGATCCACATCGCAATCATAAGGTCCGATCAATCCGCCTTGAGCCTGGTGGTCAGCGCACAGCCGTGCCATGGCATCCTTCGGAATCGGGGCGCTGATCAGCGCGTACCGGGCCTGGTCCAGGCGGTTGATCGCGGGGGAGATGCGGCCGGGTTCGTGGGGTGGAGGGTGGAGGGTGGCGTGGCAGCGGCGCAGCGACACAGGGTGGCCGACAGGCTGATTCTGCCTGTAGGACGGACGCTCCTCGCGTTCCTGGTGGTATGGGGCGCGGCGGTGGCGTTTGCGCTCGGCTGGGGGCCGGCGCCGTCGGCCCGCGCAGCGGTGCGGGCAGCCGCGGTCACAGCGCCGGGACCGTCGGTGGCGCTGCGCCCCGGTTCGGGGTCGGCCGGGGGTTCCGTGACAGCGAGCGGGACGGGGTTCGCCTGCACCACCATGCGGGTTCCCACCGTGGACGTGTCCTGGGACCGAACCCAGGCCGTCGGGACGGCGTCGGTCAACTCCGGCGGCTTCAGCCTCACCTTCCAGGTACCCAGCGGAGCTGTCGCGGGTTCGCACACGGTGACCGCATCGTGCTCGGCGGTCTCCGCATCGGCGACGTTCACCGTGGTTGCACCCACGCCCACGCCCACGCCGGCACCCACGCCCACACCGGCACCCTCGTCCACGCCGGCACCCTCGCCGGCGCCCCAACCCACCGCAGGTCCGGCATCCACCGCGGTTGCCGGCACTACAGGGTCGACCGATATGCCCACAGGTGGCCAAGGTGTACCGGCGACCGCGGGGGCACCGGTCCAGGACGCGGCGGCTCCCGGCACGACCGCTTCGGACGGGGCCTCTTCGGACGGCGGCATCCCGGGACCGGCGGCACCGACCGGGTCCGCCGCCGCCGGGGCGGGGTCTGCGGCGGCTCCGGGGTCGACAACGTCCGGCCGGGCCGGCGATGGCGCCGGCACCGGGAGTTCCGATGGCTCGGGCGGTTCGGGCGGTTCGGGCGGGACCGGCCGGGGCGGATCCGGGGCATCGGGCGGCCAGGCGGGCGACACCGGCGGGCAGCTGCGTTCCGGCTACGCCCGGGCGCTGCCGACCCCCGGTCAGCTCTTCCGCCGTCCCGCCCGGGTGGGTGTCGCGGCCGGTCTGGCCGTGCTGCTGCTGCCGCTGGTCGGCTTCGCCGCCGAGCTGTTCCACAAGACGGTCCACCACAATCAGGACATTTTGCGGCGCTGGTTCGCCTGGGCATCGCCGTTGCCGCTCCGGGCTGGACAGCTGCCGCGGCCGCTGTTGGTTCCCGGTTTCTTCCTGCTGTCCACGGCGCTGGCGGTGCTGGTGGAGCCGGGGGTCGGGATGAACGCCGCGACCGCTGCGCTCGTCGTGGGATTCGCGGTCGCGATCCCGCTCGGCGTGCTGCTCTACAGCAGGTCCGTCGACAGCTATGAGCGGCGGGTCTGCGGTGGCGCAGGCGGCGGGCTGGAGCTACTGCCCGGTGCCGCTGTCGTCGCGATCGGCTGCGGCCTGCTGTCCTGGGGTGCCGCGTTCAACCCCGGTTACGTGTACGGGCTGATCGCGGAGTATCGCGCCCGGGGTCGCCGTCGTGTCACCCCTCGGATCGAGGGCAAGGCCGTACTGCTCGGCACGTTGGTGATGTTGGCGGTCGCCCTGGTGGCGTGGGTGGTGCGTGTCCCGGTGCTGTCGGCACTGGCGCACCACGGGTCCGGACCGCGGGGGTTCGTCCTTGCGGTCATCGAGAACGTGCTGTGCCAGGTGGTGGCGGGCTCGATTGTGGCCGCCCCGATCGTCCTGCTGCCCATTCATTACATGGACGGCCGCAAGCTGTGGGAGTGGAGTCGGCCGGCCTGGGCTGCGACCGCTGCCGTCGCGCTGACGCTTTTCGCGATTCTGGTGCTCGACCCGTCCGGGCTGCTCGGGATGGCCACCGGGCAGGTCTGGGCGCGGGCGGTCTGGCTGTTCGGTGGGTTCGCGCTGGCCTCCGTGCTCTTCTGGGCCTTCTTCCAGATCGTGCCGGCACGTCTGCTCGGCCGGCCGGAGGGCACGCCGGGCGATACCAGCGCAGATACCGTACCTCTCACCGTCCGTCACCGCGCTGCGCAGGCTCCATCGCTGCACAAAGAGCATGATCGTGTCGCATCCCGACCGGACGGGGCCTGGTCATGACGGCATCGTCGTCGTTACGGCATCGTGGTGGTCACGGCATCGTTGTGGTTACGGCATCTCGGTAGGACGGTCCGGGAACGGCTGGGAGGAACCGGCGTGGATGGTGCATTGCGGCAGGCGGCGCAAGCCGCGACGGGTTTCATGCCGCCGGGGGAGGGGCTCGCGCTGTATACCGCCGCGGCGATGGTGCCCGCCGGCGGCCTGATCTGCGAGATCGGCACGTACTGCGGCAAGTCGACGCTGTATCTGGCGGCGGCGGCGCGCCAGGTCGCGGCGACGGTCGTCACCGTCGACCATCACCGCGGCTCGGAGGAGAACCAGCCGGGCTGGGAGTATCATGATCCTTCCCTTGTCGATCCCCGCACCGGTCGACTCGACACCCTGCCCTCGCTGCGCGCCACCCTGGAAACGGCCGGGGTGGCGGATGTGGTGACGGTGGTCGTCGGCCGCTCCGAGGCGGTGGGTCGCTGGTGGACGACGCCGGTCAGCCTGCTGTTCCTGGACGGTGGGCACACCCGCCAACAGGCAGAGGCCGACTACGGCGCGTGGGCACGGCACATTCCCCCAGGCGGTCTGCTGGCCATCCACGATGTCTTCCCGGACCCGGCGGACGGCGGTCAGGCGCCCTTCGGCGTCTTCCAGCGGGCGCTGGTGGAGGGTTTCATCGAGCGGTCATGCACAGGATCGTTGCGGGTGCTCGAACGCGCCGTCTGACCCAGCGCAGTCTGACTCGTGGCCGGGTGCCGGTCGCCACGCAGGTAGATCGTCGCCGCGGAACAGGGCCTCGGTGACCCCACCGGTGAGGGTGTCGACGGCGAGCAGGACCGCCGCGGCCGTCCACGTGCTCTGCTCCTGCGGCCAGTACACGTTCTGCGCGAACTGCCATCCCGTCCAGTAACTGCCGTCGACGTGCCGCAGGTGTTGAACGTCGCGGACCAGCGTGGCCGCGGCCGGGCTCTCCCCGACCAGGTGCAGGGCGATCGCCAGCTCGCAGGTTTCGGCACCGGTGACCCACGGCTGGTCGGCCACACACCGGGCGCCGAGCCCCGCGACGACGAACTCGTCCCACCGGCTGCGCAGCCTGGCCCGGCCTGCCGACCCGCGCAGCGCACCGCCGATCACCGGGTAGTACCAGTCCATGGACCAGCGGCGCTTGTCCGCGAAGCACTCCGGATGGTCGCTCACGGCGTGGCGCAGCGCCTCCGCGACAGCCTCCCAGCGAGGCGGCGTCTCGCCGACTGCGGCGGCAAGACCGAGGCCGCAGCGCAGACTGTGCAGGGTGCTGGAGCAGCCGGTGAGCAGCGCCTCGGGGTAGGCGGCGCCGCTGGCCGAACGGGCCCACCAGATCTGGCCGCCGGGGGCCTGCAAGGCCACGACGAAGTCGAGTGCGGCCCGCACGACCGGCCACATCCGGTGCAGGAATGCGCGGTCGCCGGTGGCGAGCCAGGTGTGCCAGGCCGCGGTCGCCACGTACGCGCACTGGTTGCTGTCGGCGAAGTCGTCCTTGATCTGGCCGTCGACATAGCTGGTCGCCCACGATCCGTCGGCCCGCTGGGTACGGCTGATCCACTCCCAGGCGGCGTCCGCAGCCTCTGGCCGGCCGGCGATCCGCAGCGCCATCGCACACTCAAGATGATCCCACGGGTCGGTGTGCCCGCCCGGGTACCAGGGGATGGCGCCGTCTGGTTCCTGCACGGCGGCGATGGTGTCCGCGGTCTCGGCGATCGCGGCCGG
>NZ_CAUVXG010000011.1:0-43230 GCF_963555885.1 Protofrankia sp. Cr2 | reverse complement strand
GGCCGCACGCGAAACCTCCGGTTTGCGCAGGTACAGGACGACGCTTTTGCCGATCAGAGGGTTGAGGACCCGTTCGGCGACGCGGGTGGGCCAGGGTCGGCGCATCATGTCCCAGACCAGCACTCGGTGGTAGAGCCGGGTGGCGGGATGATCGTCGTTGTGCACCCCCACCAGGCAGCGCAGCCACCAGTACGGAGCGTGCAGGGCATGGGCGGAGTGCTCGTCGACGGGTTCGAGCCCCGCGGCGCGCAGCCGGTCCAGTAGATCATGTTTCCGATAGATGCGGATATGCCCGCCTTCCACGCTGTGGTAGGCGTTGGAAAGGCTCCAGCAGATCTTCTCGGGAAACCAGGCGGGGACGGTGACGGCGGCGAGCCCACCCGGGCGCAGCACGCGGGCAAGCTCGGCCATGGCGCCGACATCGTCCGGGATGTGTTCGAGGACCTCCGCGGCGATGACCCGGTCGAAGGCCGCGTCGGCGAACGGCAGCGCCAGCGCGTCCCCGCGCACGCAGGCGGCCCTGGGTTGCGGTCCTACCGGCTCGTGGGCGGCCATCGCGGTGAGCAGCTGCCGCACGCCGGTGACCTCCGCCGTCGCGTGGTCGAGCGCGACCACGTCCGCCCCGCGCCGGAACGCTTCAAAACTGTGTCTGCCCGTGCCGCAGCCGAGATCGAGCAGGCGGCATCCCCCGCTGACCGGGAACCGGTCGAAGTCGACCGTCAACATGGGCGTGGGCTGGCCGCCGACGTGTGATCGCGTCCGGACCGGACCGCATCGATCCGGTCGCAATACCATGCCGCGGTCGCGCTGGCCGCGGCCCGCCAGGAGAACCGGTCCTCAACCCGCTTCCGCCCGGCGGCGCCCATCCGCGCTCGCAGCCTCGGATTGTCGAGCAGCCGTCCCATCGCGGCGGCCAGCGCCTCGGCGTCCCCGGGAGCGACGAGCTCGCCAGCCTGCCCAGCCGGCCCGACCACCTCCGGGAGCGCGCCGGCCGTGGTCGTGACCAGCGCCACGCCAGCGGCCATCGCCTCAACCGCAGGCAGGCTGAAGCCTTCATACAGCGACGGCACCACGGCGAGCTCCGCCGACTGTAACAGCCTCACCAGGTCGGCTTCGGAGAGGTTCGAGTGGAATGTCACGACATCGGTGAGGCCGAGCTCGTCGACCTGGCGCGCGGTGGCGCCACCAGGCCGGGCCATCCCGACACACACCAGGTGGGCGGCGCGTTCGACGCGGACCTTGGCCAGCGCCTCCAGCAACACTCCCAGTCCCTTCAGCGGCACGTCCGCGCTGGTGATGACGACGATGCGACCGGGCGTCGGTGTAGTGGCCGAGGCGCCGCTGCCGGTGCCGGTGCCGGCTGGGCGGAAGACGTCTGAGTCGACACCGAGCGGGACGGTGCGGATGAGCTCCGGCGCCACCCCCATGTCAGTGACGATCTCCTGCCCGGAGCTCTGGGACGGGACGACGATGCCGTCGAGGGTGCGTGCCACCCGGGCCTGCATCGGCAGAAAGGAGTACCAGCGGCGGATGCCGATACGCGCGCTGCGGTCGGGCGCGGCCGCCAGCGCGATACGCCGATCGACCGTGATCGGATGGTGCACGGTCGCCACCACCGGAACCCCGTGCGGGCGCAGCGCCCGGCGCAGCGCGAGCAGTCCGTAACCGAGGCCCTGGTTGTCATGGACGATGTCGAAGTGGGGTGGGCGGCCCGCACCCGGCCCCAGGGCGCGAGCGGCCCGGATGCTGAACGCCAGCGGCTCGGAGAACTGGCCGGTGCGCATCAGACCGAACTCGACGATGTCGGCGACGGTGCGTAGCTCCCGTGGGGACGGCCAGCGGAACGGGTCGGACGTGGCGTAGAGGTCAAGACTGGGCAGGGTGCGCAGGCCGACCCCGGGGTCGAGCAGCGGGTAGGGCGGCCCGGACAGCACCGTGACCTGATGACCCAGCGTGACAAGTTCGCGGGAGAGATGCCGGACGTACACGCCTTGACCGCCGCAGGTGGGGAGACTGCGGTACGACAGCAACGCGATCCGCAACGGTGTCCTCTCGATAGCTTCGTACCGGTCCCATGTTGGTCCCATGTCGGTCCCATGTCGGGCCCGGGCGGGTTCCAGCTCCGGTCGTATGCCAGGGCGACAGCGAGCCGTTTCCGGAACATTAGGGTATATCCAGTTGATCTTCGCCAGATCGCCGGGCGTTCTCAGATCGCGAACACCCGTCGGGCGTTGCCAGCCAGGAACAGCTCCTGTGCCTGCGGGTCGAGGTCGAGGCTGGCTAGGCCGCCCAGCGCCCGGTCTGGTGTGATCATCGGGAAGTTGGAACCGAACAGCACTTTGCGGCGTCCGCGCCCGCGCATGTACTCGACCAGCTCGGCCGGGTAGCGGTGGGTGGCGTAGGCGGACGTGTCGATGTGGACGTTCGGGTACTTCGAGGCCAGGGCGATCATCTCGGTGGTCCACGGATGGCCGATGTGCCCACCGACGATCACCAGTTCGGGAAACTCCAGGGCCACGTCGTCGAGGTAGGGGATCGGCCGGCCCGTCTCCGAGGTCCGCAGGGGTCCGGTGTGGCCGACCTGGGTGCAGAACGGGATCCCCAACTCGACGCACTCGACGAACAGCGGGTAGTAACGACGGTCGTTGGGAGGTAGCGCCCACAGCCACGGTACAACCCGCAGTGCCCGCAGACCCAGGTCGTGAACGGCTCGCCGGAGTTCCCGAACGGCGGCGACCGGGTAGCGAAGGTCGACCGCCGCAACCCCGGTCAGCCGGTCGGGGAACCTGGCGACAAAACCAGCGACCTCGTCATTGGAGATCAGCGGCCCGCACGGGCCGATCCAGGCACAGATCAGCGCACGTTCGACTCCAGCCTGGTCCATCGCGGCGATCGTGTGCTCAAGCGGAGGTGCCACCGTCGTATTCTGCGCACCTGTCCAGCGGTGCAGCGATGCGAACATGTCGTCCCGAAGGAAACGCAGCGTCGGATGTTGTAGCCATGCGTCGATGATCGTTATCATCCTTGATCTACTCCCCTGTTGCCGGGCGCTCTTAGCTCGTCTCGTCGGCGAGTCGCGCGAGTGCGCCCCCGGCGCGCATGAGGTCCGCCAGATCCTGCCGGCTCAGCTGGGAAAGACGCCGGGAATACCAGTCGTCGACGACCCGCCGCGACTCCGCAACGGCGGTGAGACCTTTGTCGGAAATCCGCACGATGAACTGGCGACCGTCGTATTCGTCGTTTTCTTTGATCGCCAGTCCCCCTTCGATCAGCGTTGCCAGCGCCCGTGTCATCGATGGTTTCCGTACGCCTTCGAGACGGGCGAGTTGTGTCGGTGTCAGCGGCCCCTTCCGTTGCAGGGTGGAAAGAGCTGAGATCAGGCTGAATGGCAACGCCCGCGGGTCCCGTTGGCGTTCGGCCCGTTGCGATCGCGCGATCTTGGTTATCGAGGTTCGCAGAGTGGCCACGAATACCGGGTCGAGGTGGTCGTCGTGCGGGCCGGTGCTTCTACCCCCGCCATCGGCGGGGGTCGGGTAGCGCCCGCGTCCGGTGGACGACGGGCCGCTGGTCGATCGCACGGGCACGGTCATTGCCAGATGGTAACGATGCCAGCACCGGGCGGAGCGTTGCCGGGCGGAGCGTTGCCGGGCGGAGCGTCGAGGTGATGGCGCCCCGCCCGTACATTGATCCTCGGGATCGGATGCGATCTCGGTCAGGTGAGCGCCAGCTCCCGAGGGACGACGATGACATCGACGAGCGCGCCGCGTCGCCACACGGTCACTTCGATCGGGTTGCCGATGGTCTCCTCAGTCATGAGCCGCTGGAGGTCCCCGGGTGCGGCGACCGGCTGCCCTGCGACCGAGAGCACCAGATCGTCGGTGAACAGGCCGGCCTGCCCGGCCGGGCTGTCTACCACAACCTCAGCCAGCCGGACCCCGTGCCGGCGGCCGAACCGCTCGGCCAGCCGTGGCGGCAGCGGTGCCCGGGCGCTGGCGACCCCGAGGTAGGCCCGTCGCACCCGGCCATCGCGCATGAGCGCAGCGAGGATACGGCGCGTAGTGGCGTTGACCGGAACGGCGAGCCCGAGCCCGATTCCGGCGACGGCGGTGTTCACGCCGATGACATGGGCGTTCGCATCGGCCAGGGCGCCTCCGGAGTTACCCGGATTGAGGGCGGCGTCGGTCTGGATCACCTCGTCGATGATGCGGACCGTGGCGCCGGCCCGGGTCGGGAGCGATCGACCGAGCGCACTGACCACTCCTGCGGTGACGCTGCCTGTCAGGCCCAGCGGGTTGCCCACCGCGACGACCAGTTGACCGACGACGAGTGTGGCCGCGTCGCCGAGGGTGGCCGGCGGCGGGGTGGCGCCGCGGGCGCGGAGCACGGCGAGGTCGGACAACGGATCGGCGCCCACCACGTCCACCGGGCTCTCCGTGCCGTCGGTGAACTCCGCCGTACCCACCCCGACGCCCGTTTCCCCGGCTGGCAGACCACCGTCGATGACGTGAGCGGAGGTGAGCAGGAAGCCGTCATCGGTGAAGACGACGGCGGAGCCGGCTCCCTCGCCGCGACGGGTCCGCACCCGCAGGCTTGCGACCGACGGTGAGACGGCGGCAGCGACCCGTGTCACCACCTGCGAGTAGGCATCCAATGGATCAGTCATCCCGGCCTCCCGAACTGGCTCCCGCGCTCCTGGTGCCACCGGGCGCGCGATCCGGGCTCTGGTCGCGCGTCCTGCAGCCTCCTGGACACCCGTAACGATTACACAGTTACAGCCGTAGCAACACAGGAGTGGCAACCGGCCTTCCCGATCCGCTGTCCGCCGTAGGCGTATACCGAGGCTGCGGCTGACGACCGGGCCGACGGACGTCGGCCGACTGAAGCGATTATTCGAGGTTTGTATGATCGATAAGGGTGATTTCTGCGTACAAACCTCGAAAATCTGTCGGGTCAGATCGCATCAGATCGCATCAGATCGGGTCAGGCGGGGCGTCAGTCGACGAGCGTCTTCCGCAGGACATCCAGCTCCGTCTGGGTGATGCCGTGACCCAGTGCCCAGCCGGCCGCGCCACCCCAGCGCTGGTCGAGGGTTTCGAAGAACGTCACCATGGTCTCGGGACGGCAACCGATATCGCTGCGCGCGATCCGGCCGTAGGTCGCCATCGCGCTGAGCCGGGTCTTGATCTGTGGTAGCCGTTCGTTGGTCATCACATAGTCGTCGACGATCGCGTCGCGCCGGACTCCGACGATGTCCAGGACGAGCGCGGCAAGCACACCGGTGCGGTCCTTGCCCGCTGCGCAGTGGAACAGCGTCGGCAGTTCAGCCGGCTGAGTGAGCAGCCGCAGCGCGCTCGGGACCACGCTGCCGGGGCGGGTCAGATACTCTAGGTAGTGTTCGACCGCCTCCCGCTTGGACCGCTGTTCGACGATCACTTTGTGTTCGGGGTTACCGGGCGCACGATAGAAGTCGGGTATGAACGCCACGTTGTGGTAGCCGACCTCGGTCTGCGCGAGCGGCCCGCGGCCCTCGACCGCAGCCTCCTTCGGCGTACGTAGGTCCAACACGGTGCGCAGACCGAACTCGTTGATCAGTACGTTCGTGCCGTCCACCGTGAGCTGCTGTACGGTGTCGCAGCGGATCAGGAGCCCGCGCCTGGTCGAACCACCGGCCGTCGTAGGCAGGTCGCCGAGGTCGCGGGCGTTGGCACAGCCGTCAAGGTGGATCCAGCGGTCGGTCACGAAACCCCTTCGGTCGCGGTGGGCAGGCGCCGGTGCGACCGGCGGTCGGTCGGTCGGTCGGTCGGTCGCGGCCGGGGCAGCTGACCTCTCAGCCTAGCCGTGCCGGGCCATGAGACGTGGCCTGATGCCGCTGACCGGCCCTGCTGTCACTGGCCGGCCCTGCTCTGGATGACCGGCTGTGCCGCCGGCCGGCTGTCGCGCACCGTCCCCGCTCGAGCCGCCACCAGCTAGATGATCATTTGCCGTCGCCGGTGCGTCAGCGGTTGACTTGGTTGGGTTCAACTGGCAATGTGCGTGCGGTCCCATGGTCTGGGACGTTCGCCCCGATGTAGAGGTTGATGCGGTGGGTACTGGTAGAATCGTGCGGTTCGATGGCATTCGTGGCTACGGCTTCATCTCGCCCGATGAGGGCGGCGATGACATCTTCATGCACGTGAACGACCTGCAGGATGAAAAACACCTGTTCCGGCCCGGGGCACTTGTCGAGTTCAAGGCGGAAGAGGGCGACAAGGGCCTGAAGGCGTCAGCCGTTCGTCTTGTCGACCGGGCTGCGGTCGGTCCGTTCTGGCCGCGCACCCCGGGCTCGAACGCCGCCGGTTCGGGCACCGACGACGACGAGATGTGTGATGTCCTGACGACCGCCGAGTTTCAGCACGTGCTCACCGAGACACTTATCGAAGGCGTGCCGACCTTGACCGGTAGTCAGATCGGCCAGATCCGCCAGCGCCTCACCGATCTCGCGCGGGCGCGTGGCTGGGTCGTGTCCTGACTCGGGTGGTTCAGACCGCCATGAGGCCCGGCCGACCCGCCTGCACGGCGAACGAGACGTCGGTACGGACGGGGGCGTCGCGGACGTCGATGGTGTCGACCACCCGCACGTCGGTCCGCCACGTACCAGGCGTCACCTCGCAGCGCAGGTAACCGTGCTTGAGCCCGTTGAAGTAGCGAACGTGCGGGTTGAGCAGTGGGTTGGCCTGCTTGATCGGCGCATCGAAGGCCACCGGAAAGTCCGAGCTGATCGACGTGCTGACGAATTCCACGGCGACGGTCGGCGATGCGGGGTCGTCGAAGTCCACCTTGAGGTCGCTGAACCAGGTGGAGTGGATGTCACCGGACAGGACCACCGGGTTGGCGACGTGGGCGTCGGCCAACAGCCGCAGTAGCCGCGTGCGCTGTGGGGCGTAGCCGTCCCACTGGTCCAGGTTGACGATGGTGGGTGGCACCCGCGTCGGGTTAGGGAACCGGGTGCGGCTCATCATGGTCTGCTGGGCGATGACGTTCCACCGGGTGTGCGAATTGGTCAGGCTCTGGGTGAGCCACTGCTCCTGGACATCGCCGGTGAGGGTACCGGCCGTGTTCAACCGGCCCGCCGACTCCAGACCGAAGTCGCCGGGAAAACCGCCCGGCTGGTCGGTGCGGTACTGCCGGGTGTCGAGCACGTTGATCCGGGCGAGCCGCCCGAAGTCGAAGCGGCGGTAGATACGCACCGTGGCCGACCCGGGGCGCAGGTCGGCGCGGATCGGCATGTGCTCGTAGTACGCCTGGTACGCCGCTGCGCGCTGTCGCCCGAACTCCGCGGGCGTCTGCTTCTTCGCGCCGGTGTCGTCGATCTCGTCGACGAAGCCCGCGTAGTTGTTCTCGGTCTCGTGATCGTCCCAGGTGACCACCCACGGCGCCACGGCGTGGGCTGCCCGCAGCGCGGGGTCACCCTTGTACTGGGCATGCCGGTTGCGATAGTCGGCCAGCGTGGACAGCTGGTCCAGACCCGGGGTCTGCGGGGCGACGTGTGCCCGATCGGGGAAGCGGCTTTTCGGGTCGTACTCGTAGATGTAGTCACCCAGGTGGAACACGACGTCGAGGTCTTCGTCGGCGAGGCCCTGCAACGTCGGCCAGTAGCCGTTCTGGAAGTCCTGGCAGTTGACCACGCCGAGCCGCAGCAGCTGCGGGTCGGCGGAGCGGGCCGGTGCGGTCCGGGTACGTCCGACCGGGCTGAGCTGGCCACCCGCGCGGAAACGGTAGAAATACTCACGGCCGGGCGCCAGCCCGCGCACGTCGACGTGCACCGAATGCGCGAGCTCGGGCAGCGCCCGGGTGACCCCGGCGGCCGCCAGGCGGTGGAACCGCCTGTCATGCGC
The DNA here is from genome assembly GCF_963555885.1 of Protofrankia sp. Cr2. NCBI lineage: Bacteria > Bacillati > Actinomycetota > Actinomycetes > Frankiales > Frankiaceae > Protofrankia > Protofrankia sp. Cr2. Next base: position 35,356 of record NZ_CAUVXG010000011.1, on the reverse strand, counting down.
GACCTGCCAGGCCACCGTGATCGGCCGCGACGGCATTGATCCGGCGTCGTAGACGTCGCGGACCAGCCGCGTCCACAGGATGACCCCGTCTGCCAGCGGGTCCCCGCTGGCGACGCCTAGAAGAAACGGTGCTGCGGTCTCCGCCGCCTGGTTGCCGGTCGTTGTCTCCGGCTCGCTCCAGGATGCGGCCGCCGGACGGGCCTGGACGCCCGTCAACAGCACCGCGCCTGCCGCTGCTGCCCCGGTCAGCGTCGACCGCCGGTTCAACACGAATTCACCCACGACGCTCCTCCCCACTGCGTGTGGCGCTCACTATCGCCTGCGCGATCGACGTCCCGGGGAACAGCCATCGAACGCAGGGGGACCAGGGCACATCATGGCGAGGCCGCAGGCGATACGAGCGTCCGGCAACAGGGACTCGACGGGGACTGGCCGTGCTCGGTGATCAGCCGTTCTCGGTGACGCTGATGCCCAGCGCACCGGCGAGGGAGTAGGCCAGCGCCACGAGGTCCCGGCTGGACACCGCCGCTCCGTTCATGCTCTCGACCCCGGTCACCTCGACGAGCACACAGTTGACGAGCCGGGCACCGTCCATCTGCGCCTTGGCGAACTGCGCGCCGGTCAGATCACAGTCCTCGAAGGTCGCCCCACGAAGATCGGCGCCGTAGAAGTCCGCCCGCTTCAGGTTGCAGTCCTCGAACAGGGAGTTGCTTATCGCGGTGGAGCGGAAGTTCGCCAGGTCCACCCGACAGTCACGCAGGGTCACGTCCCGCAGTCGTCCGCCGGACCAGGACCATCCCGTCATCCGGCAGGTCGCGATCTCCACCCGGACGAGCGAGGAGGTCGTGGCCCGCAGGTTCGCCAGGCTCGACCGTTCGATGACGACGTCGGTCAGCATCGCCCGGGTCAACCGCGACCCGCTCAGGTCCGTGCCGGTGATCCGGCAGCCTTCCAGTTCGATGGACTCGGCCTGGGTGCCCGCCAGATCGCAGCCGTCGAAGACGCGTCGTGTGTACACCCCGTCGTCGTCGATCTCCGATGCGGGGACGAGGGCCGCGGGGACGGCGGGTGCAGCCGGGCGGCGCGTCGGTCCCGATCGTGGCACCCTGGCTGGGGGCGTATAGGGCACGCCCGGCAGTGTAGATGTGGCTGTGCAGCATGCCGTGGGCGACACCCTACGAGTCCGAACCCTACGAGTCCGACAGGTCCAACGGTGCGCCGCTCGCCCGGGTCCGCGAAACCGACCGGGACAGGCTTGCGTAGGCGACGCCGACACCTTCGCTGTCCGGGCTGTAACTCGCGGCCGCTGCCGGGGCGAAGCCCATCTGCCGGGCGTCGGCAACCGCGTTGAGGTCGGCGGACAGGAACGCGAACTGCCAGCCATAGGTGTTCGTCTGCCTGCTGATCGTATGTTTGACCTGCTCGAGGGTCCATTCCTTGGAGGAATTCTCCTGGCCGTCGGTGACGACGGCGAAGACGACCGTCGCCGGACGCTGCTCGTCGGGAAGGTTGCCGAGGAACTCCCCGGTGTCCGCGATGGACCTGCCGAGGGCGTCGAGCAGGGCGGTGGAGCCCCGTGGGACGAGCCGGTATTGTGGGGCTTCGCCGATCGGGATCGCGCCGAAGACCTTTTCGTAGTCGTGGTCGAACTGGTACAGGCTGATCGTCGCCCGCCCGGGCACGGTGGCCTGCTCGGCGATGAACGACCGGATGCCGCCCTCGGCGTCGTCACGGATCGCCATCATCGAGCCCGACCGGTCGATCAGCAGGGTGATGTGGGTGTAGTCGACCTTCGTCATGGAGCGTCCCCTGCCATCGGTCGTCGGCCGCCGTCGTCCCGTCGTTCGCCGTCGGTCGGCGTCATCTGTGGTCGTCGTCACTGCCATTGTCGTCGCCGCGGCGGCCGTCGTCACGGGGGCCGTCGTCACGGGGGCGACTGATCGAGCTGGCAGTGGAGCCCTACCGCAGTCTGCGGAAGGTCTCGCTTCCGCTGGGCCCGCTCGACGTTCTCGTCAGGCTGCGGCAGCCGTTTCGGCGTAGGGACGGATCGCGACGGTGTCGGCAGCCACCATCTCCCGGAACATGGCGTCAAGACGGCGCGCCACCGGACCGTCGAGCCACGTCATGCCGCAGGACGGGCACTCTTCGACCGGAACGTCCGTCACGACAGCGACCCGGCCGTCCTTCTGGAGCACCTTCGGTTTCCGACCGGGACGGATCTCGCCATTGTCGCAGGCGTCACAACGCACTACCGCCTCCTCCCGTCAATGGCGACAGGCTGGTGAACGTCAGTCGACACCGACGCTCACCGCATGTGGTAGATGTCGGCGCGGTGGTCGACACGTACGACGTGGACGACGGGTGCGGGCTCCTCGATGCGGTAGACGACCCGATAGGCGCCGCGCCTCGCGCAGTGGTATCCGGCAAGTTCACGAGTCAGCGGCTTGCCAACCCGCGCTGGATTGTCCAATAGCGAGCCGGTCAGGAACGCGGTCACCGCCGCCGCGACCGCCAGTGGCAGGCCGCGTGGCGGCCCTTCGGCCAGGGTGCGCCGCATGGGCGGCGCCAGCGACAAGGTGTACGCCTCATCGCTCACTCGCAGGCCCCTCTGCGCGCGCCCGTTCGGCCATCAGCCGGTGCAGCTCTTCGGCACCGATCGCCTTACCATGGGCGATCTCGGCCTCAGCCGTACGGATCTCCTCCAGGGCGCCTGGGGTTGCCAGCAGGTCCAGGGTCTCCTCCAGCGCCTCCAGGTCGGATACCGACAGGATCACCGCTTCGGGGCGGCCGTTACGCGTGATCACGACCCGTTCATGGGTGTCCCGGACCTCGTCGAGCACTGCGGACAGCCGCGCCTTGGCATCAGCCAACGGAATCGTCACCATGACCAGAATTATAGTCATGCAAGGGGGCCGTGACGACGTGGTGCTCGCCCACCTGAACCATCCGCTGGTCGCGCCATGTCGACCCGACTGCTGCAGGCTGCGGTGTCCAACGACGAGCGGGCCCGTGCCCACCGGGCGCGTTCCGCGGAACACATCTTCGACCCGGCCTCGACACCCTGTTCGAGCTGTGACCAGTAGGCCGAAGAGCGTGCGATCATGACTTTTTCCGTGCGCTCGGAGGCCCGAATGGGGTCCGGGTCCGGGGCCGAGGATGATCGTAGCGAGGAGGTGGCATGGACAGGCGACTGATCGAGCTGGCAGTGGAGAACTATCGCAGCCTGCGGAAGGTCTCGCTTCCGCTGGGGCCGCTCAACGTTCTGGTCGGGCCGAACGGCGCCGGCAAGACCAACGTCCTGGAGGTGTTCCGCTTCCTGGCTGACGTGATCAATAGCGACCTGGAGCCCGCACTCGATGCGCGCGGTGGCTTCGACGAGGTGGTGTTCCAGGGCGGCGACCGAACGCCGGCATCCATCCGGATCAATCTCAAGGCGACCTGGACTCAGTACAGCAGCCTGACATCTCCCGACGAGTACCAGCTCGCGATCGAACGCCTGACCGTGAAATTCGGTGAATCGCCGCTGTCGCGCAGCGAGTCGTTCCAGTTCAAGCGCACGCTGGGGCGTGGCCGACGGATTGCGATCAGCGGTGAGAAGGCTGCCGTCGTGCAGATCGACAAGGATCTCCAGGAGTCACCCGAGCGGACCTTCGGTATCCGTCGGATGAGTAGTGGTCTGTCCACCCTTCCTCGCCTGTCCGAGGATGAGGGCGGCGCGGAGGTCGCTGCTCTGTCCGAACGATTGGCCTCGCTCCGTGTCTTCGATGTGCGTGTCGACGAGGCGCGGCTTCCTTCGCGCTTTCCGCGCACCCGGCACGAGTCGTTGGAGCATGACGCGGCAAACCTGGCGGCTTTTCTGTTGACCATTCGTGATCGAGATGAGGACGCGTGGCTCCGGTTGGAGTCGGATGCAGTCAAGGTGCTTCCCCAGCTTGAGGGTATTGACTTCGACTATCCGTCGGGCGCGGCACGCGAGGTCGTCGTGGTGCTTCATGAGCGAGGACTTCGACGTCCGACCCAGCTCGCGGACGCCTCTTTCGGGACCATTCGCCTGCTGGGCTTGCTGGCCCTGCTGTATGATCCTGAGCCTCCTGCCCTCACCTGTATCGAGGAGATTGACCACGGTCTGCATCCGCAGGCGCTGGAACTGTTGGTCGACCGGCTGCGGGAGGCGAGTGAGCGCACCCAGCTTCTCATCGCCACGCATTCTCCGGCCTTCGCCGACCGGTTGAAGCCGGAGGAGCTTATTGTCTGCGAACGCCGCGACGACGGATCCTCGGCAATCCCGGCTGTTTCCGTGAAAGGACTCAGGAACGCGATTTCTGGCTGATCCGTTGTTGAGCGCGCGAGTCCCGTCCCATCGCCGAGAGGCCGTGTCCTGACCACGCTCCGGTTGCTTTCCGGGTCAGCAGATGCGGGGGAGTTGTTCGCCGATCAGCATGTCGACGATGCGGGTGCCGCCCAGCAGGGTGCGCATGACGACCCGACCGGGATGGGTGGCGACGACCTCGCCGAGGCGAGTGGCGTGCCGGCCCTCGGGCAGGGAGCGCATCGCGGTCAGGACGGCGTCGGCGACATCGGGCGCGATGACGGCGACGAGACATCCTTCGTTGGCGACATGCAGCGGGTCCAGGCCGAACAGGTCGCATGCGGCGGCGACCATGGGCGGGACGGGTACGGCGTTCTCCGCGATCTCGATTCCGACCCGGGACGCCGCGGCGATCTCGTTCAGCGCCGATGCCACGCCGCCGCGGGTGGGGTCGCGCATCGCGTGAATCCCCCGACCGCCGCTGGCCACCATCGCCGTGACCAGGCGGTGCAGGGGACGGCTGTCGGAGGCGATGTCGGACTCGAAGCCGAGACCTTCGCGCGCACTCAGGATGGCGCTGCCGTGGGCGCCGATGGGACCGGACAGGACGACGACGTCCCCGGATCGCGCGAACCCGGCTGACACCCGTGCGCCGGGCAGGCGGCGACCGATGCCGGTGGTCGTCACGAAGATCCCGTCCGCGGCGCCGCGACCCACGACCTTGGTGTCCCCGGTGACGACCGGGACGCCCACGGCAGCCGCGGCCGCGCCGAGCGAGGCAGTCACCCGCCGCAGGTCCGCCAGGGCGAAGCCCTCCTCGATGACGTAGGCGACGGCCAGGGCCAGCGGGGTGGCGCCCATCATCGCCAGGTCGTTCACGGTGCCGTGCACGGCGAGTGAGCCGATGTCGCCGCCGGGGAAGAAGACCGGGCTCACCACGAAGGAGTCGGTGCTCATCACCACGGGGGTGCCGTCGATGTCAAGCAGGGCCGCGTCCTCGGGGACGCCGTGCGTTGTGCCGGTGCCGGTGCCTGCGCCGAGGGCCGGTAGGAGGACGTCGCGCAGGAGCTCCGCGGACAGTTGCCCGCCGCTGCCGTGACCGAGCATGACCCTCTCGGTCTCCGTCAGTGGCAACGGACAGCTGGCGCCGGTCAGGTCAGCGCCGGTCAGGTCAGCGCCGGTCAGGTCAGTCGTGGTCACGACGCGCTCGCGACCGTCGTCGACAGTGCCCCGGTCTGCGTTCGGCCGGTCTGCGTTCGGCCGGCATTGTGGAATGCGGCGCAGGTCCCCTCGGTCGACACCATCGGTGCGCCCAGCGGCGTCCGCGGCGTGCACACGGTGCCGTACGCCGCGCAGTCGGTGGGTAGGCGCGTCCCGGTGAGAATGTTTCCGGCGATGCAGGCCGGATGTTCCCGGGTGGTCAACCCGGCCACGGCGAAGCGCGTCTCGGCGTCGTAGTCGGTGAACTCGTCGGTGAACGCGAACCCGCTCATCGGGATCGTACCGATACCCCGCCACATCCGGTCACGAACTGTGAACACACGCCGGATGGCGTCCTGCGCCGCGATGTTCCCGGCCCGGTGCACGGCGCGGACGTACTGGTTCTCGACCTCCGCGCGGCCTTCTTCGAGCTGGCGTACGGCCATGAGGATGCCTTCCAGGATGTCGAGCGGCTCGAACCCGGTCACCACGATCGGGACGCGGTAGCGCTCCGACAGCGGCTCGTACTGCGTCCATCCCATGACCGCACAGACGTGACCGGCGGCCAGGAACGCCTGCACCTGGCAGTCCGGCGCGTCCAGCAGCGTGGTCATCGCCGGTGGGACGAGCACGTGGCTGACCAGAACGCTGAAGTTGGGCAGGCCGAGCGCGTGGGCGCGCAGCACCGCCATGGCGTTCGCCGGCGCTGTCGTCTCGAATCCGACGGCGAAGAAGACCACCTCGCGGTCGGGGTGCTCGACGGCGATGCGCACGGCGTCCAGCGGCGAGTAGACGACGCGGACGTCGCTGCCGCGGGCGCGCATCGCCAGCAGGTCGGTGCTCGTCCCGGGGACCCTGAGCATGTCGCCGTAGGAGGTGAGGACGACCTCGGGACGTCCGGCGACGGCCAGTGCCTTGTCGATGAGTTCCAGTGGCGTCACGCAGACGGGACAACCAGGTCCGTGGATCATCCGGATCCCGGCGGGTAGCAGCTCGTCGATGCCCTGGCGGACGATCGTGTGGGTCTGGCCTCCGCACACCTCCATCAGGGTCCAGGGTTTCGACGTCACCGTGTGGATCGCCGCGAGTAGCCCCCGCGCAAGCGTCGGGTCGCGGTACTCGTCGAGGTACCTCATCGCTGTTCGGCTCCCAGCTGCCCGTCGGCTCCCAGCTCCTCGTCGAGTGCCCCCATCGAGCGCAGGATCGCAAGCGTGCGGTGGGCTTCGGCCTCGTCCACGAGGCTGATGGCGAAGCCGACATGGACGATGACGTAGTCATCCACCCGCGCCTGGGGGACGTAGCCGAGACAGACCTCGCGGGTCACGCCGCCGAAGTCGACCGTGCCCATGAGCAGGCCGGCGACATCGGTCGTCGTCACGACGCGGCCGGGCACCCCGAGACACACCGGGCTCAGTCCTCCCTCAGCCGGGCGGCGGCCACCGCGGCCTGCCCGTAGCTCACGCCGCCGTCGCCCGCCGGGACCTGTTCGTTGAGCAGCGGGGTGAGGCCGGCGCCCGCCAGCGCGGGGGGGAGAGCCCCGGCAAGCAGCTGGTTGTGCAGCACCCCGCCGGACAGGCAGACCGTCCGCAACCGGTGGCGCCGCGCGATGTCGGTGCACAGGGCGACGGTGACCGCGACGATCGTGGCGTGGAACCGCGCGGCGAGGACGCCGACGGCGACATGGCTGTGCAGTCCCTCCAACAGGGCCCGCAACGTCGGGCGCGGGTCGTAGACGAGCAGACCGGTATGGCGGACGATCCGCCACGGCAACTCGACGTCACCGCTGGGCACACCGGCTGGGGCTTCGAGCGCGGCGGCTTCCAGGGCGGCGGCGGCCTCACCTTCGTAGGTGACCTCGTCACACAGGCCGAGCAGCGCGGCTGCGGCGTCGAACAGCCGACCCGCGCTGGAGGCGACCGGGCAGTTGACGCCGCGCGCGATCATCCGGGAGACCACGGACACCTCGCGGTCGTTCAGCCGGTCCAGGAACGGCGCGGCGAGCTCCAGGTCGGCTGCGCGGGACCGCTCGTTGCCGGAGTCGTCCGTGACCGGTTCGGTGAGCGGTTCGGTGAGCGGTTCGGTGAGTGGTTCCGTGAGTGGTTCCAGGCCGAACAGGTAGCCCAGCGCCACCCGGGCGGGACGGCGCAGCGCGGCGGCACCGCCGGGCAACGGCGCCCGGCCGAACCGCGCCACCCGCCGATAGGAGACGAGGTCGGCGACCAGCACCTCGCCGCCCCACAGCGTGCCGTCATCGCCCAGGCCCAGGCCGTCGTAGGCGACACCGATGAACGGGCCGGTGACGGCGTGTTCGGCGGCGCAGGACGCCACGTGCGCATGGTGATGCGCCACCGCGATCCGCCGGCCCGCACCGTGTGCCAGCGCGTAGGCGGTGGAAAGGTAGCCGGGATGCGGGTCGTGGACGATGATGCGCGGGGCGATGCCGGTCATCGCACACAGGTGCGCCAGGTTGCGCTCGAACGCCACCATCGTGGGCTGCTGGGAGAGCTCGCCCGTGTGCGGCCCGACGACCGCGGTCGTCCCTTCGGCCAGGGTGAAGGTGTGCTTGAGCTGCGCACCGACGGCGAGCAATGGCTCGCCGGCCCCGATGGGGAGGCGCAGTGGTTGCGGTGAGTAACCACGAGCGCGCCGAATCATCGATCCGCGCCCCGCGACGACGTGGACGACCGAGTCGTCGTAGTGGGAGCGGATGGCCCGGTCGTGGCTGAGAAACCCGTCGGCCACCGCGGCGAGGCGGTTCCGGGCGTCGTCGTCGTCGATCGCGATCGGTTCGCCCGAGACGTTCCCGCTGGTGACGACGAGTGGTCTGCCCAGGTCGGCGAGGAGCAGATGGTGCAGGGGCGTGGCGGGCAGGAACAGCCCGAGCCGCCCGGCGCCCGGCCCGACCGCGGCCGCGATAGTGCTGTCGCCTGCCGGCCGGAGCAGGACCACCGGCCGCGCGGCTGATGTCAACAGGCCCGCCTCGACAGCGTCGATGTGGGCCAGCATCCGCGCCGCGTCCAGACTGGCCACCATGACCGCGAACGGCTTGGTGGGGCGGTGCTTGCGGGTCCGCAACCGGGCGACCGCCTCGTCGTTGGTCGCGTCGCAGACGAGCTGATAGCCGCCGAGTCCCTTGAGCGCCACGGTGCCGCCACTGTCGATCATCGTCACCGCCGCGGCCAGCGAATCCACACCGCTTGCCGGAGCGGGCTGCGGGGGCGCCCACCAGGCGAGCCGGGGGCCGCATCGGGGACACGCGATCGGCTCGGCATGCAACCGCCGGTCCGCCGGATCTGCGTACTCGCGCGCGCAGTCGCCGCACATGGGGAACGCGCTCATCGTCGTCCGCGCGCGGTCGTAGGGGAGGGTGTCGACGATCGTGGCCCTGGGTCCGCAGTCGGTGCAGTTGACAAAGGGGTACCGGTGCCGGCGGTCGGCCGGGTCGAACAGTTCGGCCAGGCACGCCGGACAGGTGGCGACGTCGACCGGTACCTCGCGGACTCCGGTGGCGGGGGTTGACGCGGTTGACCGGTGCGTCGACGTGGCGACCCGGAAGCCCGAACGCGGCCGCGGGCGCGCAATGCCGCCGGACAGGTCGGTGACGTGGACGTCGCGTACCCGGGCCAGCGCAGGGGCGTCGGTTCGCAGCCGGGACGCCAGGGTGGCGAGCGCGTGCGGCGGGCCGGCGGCCTCGACCACGACCCGGCCGTCGTCGTTGCGCACCCAGCCATCCAGCCCGAGACTGGTCGCGAGGCGGTAGACGAACGGACGGAAGCCGACTCCCTGCACGGTCCCGTGGACCTCGAGCCGGTGGGCCACCCGCCCTTGGACCGCGCCCGGCGCCGGCTCGGCCGCAGCCGCGTCCGCTACGTGATCGGCTCGGTCTGCGAGGTTGTAGCGGTCGTCGAGCCGGCTCATGTCCGTCAGTCTTGTTGCCGTGCGTCACGGCGGACAAGGGTCCGGCGACCCGTCGGGGCGGCCGGGAAGACCTGTGAATCCCGACCCTCCTGGCCCGTCCGGTCGCGCGAAAGGATCCATGATCGCGTGGCTTTCGGCCCGGTCATCGATCAGACCGCTCAGATCCCGTGACGCCCCGGCCTAGATTTCTAAAGGCCGCCGGCCGCAGGCCATGCGACGAGCACCATGATCGTGCGGCCGCTGGCCGACCAGCGCCTGCGTTGTGACGCCTGCGAACGCGCATTCGAACACGGCGGCACCCGACATCCAGTTGAAGCCCGGTGGGAGGCAAGCCATGAACGGCAGCTATGGGGCGGTTGCGGCGGGCGAGGCACACGGAACGTCACCACCGGGCGACGAGGTCTGGGGCGGGGCGTCGGGCGGTTCGCTGGCTGCGCGGCTCACCGAGGCCGGGGTGCAGCGGCGGTCGATCCTGAAGTTCTGCGCGGGGGTGGTCGCCACCCTCGCCCTGCCGCCCCAGTTCGCTCCCCGGGTCGCCGCCGCGCTGGACAGGGTCGGCCGCCCCGCCGTCGTGTGGCTGGAGTTCCAGGACTGCGCCGGTGACAGCGAGGCGTTTCTGCGCTCGCGCAATCCGTCCGTCGCGGATCTCATCCTGGGGATGATCTCGCTCGATTATCACGAGACGGTAATGGCAGCCGCCGGCGTCGACGCCGAGGACGCGCGCGACAAGGCGGTGGCGCGGGGCGGGCATCTCGTCGTCGTCGAGGGCTCGGTGCCGCTCGGCATCCCGGGGTCGTGCACGATCGGGGGCCGATCGGCCGAGGAGATACTGAACAGCTGCGTGCGCGGCGCGGCCGGGATCATCAACGTCGGCACCTGCTCGGCGTTCGGCGGGATCCCCGCCGCCGGCCCCAACCCGACGGGCGCGGTCCGTGTGGAGGACGTCGTCGGCGGGGTCGAGGTCGTCAACCTGCCCGGCTGCCCGGTCAACGCCGACAACCTCACCGCTACGATCGTCCACTATCTGACCTTCGGTGCGTTCCCGGCCCGGGACGGTTTCGGCCGCCCGCTGTTCGCCTACGGGGAACGCATCCACGACACCTGCGCGCGTCGCGGCCACTTCGACGCGGGCCAGTTCGCCCGGGAATGGGGCGACGAGGGTCACCGTAAGGGCTGGTGTCTGTACCGACTCGGCTGCAAGGGGCCGAGCACGTTCCACAACTGTCCCAGCGTCCGTTACAACGGCGGCACGTCCTGGCCGGTGGCGGCCGGGCACGGCTGCGTGGGATGTTCCGAGCCCGGCTTCTGGGACACGATGTCGCCCTTTTATGACCGGCTCCCGCACGTGGCGACCCGGGACTTCAGCCTCACGGCCGACAGGATCGGTCTGGGTGTTCTCGCGGCGACCGCGACCGGCTTCGCGGCCCACGGCGTCGGAAAGGTCATCCAACACCGGGTGGCCGCGGCCCGTGCGGGCAGCCCCGCAAGCACTGCCAAGGACGTCCAGGATGCAGCCACTGACACAGCCGCTGCCGCCGCTGAACCCGATGCCGCTGAACCCGATGCCGACGGTAAAGGCGGTCAGGCGACATGAGCCGGCTGGTGATCGACCCGGTGACCCGGATCGAGGGTCATCTGCGCGTCGAGGTGCAGGTGGACGCCGGCCGGGTCACCGAGGCGTACGCGTCCTCGACGATGTGGCGCGGCATCGAGACCATCGTCGAAGGCCGGGACCCGCGGGACGCCTGGCTGTTCGCACAGCGGATCTGCGGTGTCTGTACCACCGTGCACGCGCTGGCCTCGGTGCGGGCCGTCGAGGATGCCGTCGGCGCGGTCCCGCCGCGCAACGCCCGGCTGCTGCGTGAGATCATCGCCGCGGCGCTGTTCGTCCACGATCATGTCGTGCACTTCTACCACCTGCAGGCGCTGGACTGGATCGACCCGACCGCGGCGCTGAAGGCCGACCCCGCGCGTACCGCCTCGCTCGCCCAGTCGATCTCGGACTATCCGCGCTCGACGGCGAAGCTGTTCGCCTCGGTACAGGCTCGGCTCGGGGCATTCCTGGCGAGCGGGAACATCGGGCCGTTCACGAACGGATACTGGGGTCATCCCGCCTATCGGCTGAGCCCGGAGCTGAACCTGCTGGCATTCAGTCACTATCTTGACGCGCTGGATTTCCAGCGTGAATATGTCAGGGTTCATGCGCTTCTCGGCGGCAAGAATCCGCATCCGCAGACCTATGTCGTCGGCGGCATGGCGTCCCCGATCGACCTCACGAGCCAGGAGGCGATCAACGACAACACGCTGGCGGAGCTCGCCCAACTGTTGACGCGGGGGCTGGATTTCGTCGACAAGGTGTTCCTGCCTGATCTGTACGCGATAGCCGCCGGCTACCCCGAGTGGACGAGGTACGGCGCCGGGTTGGGCTCGTACATGGTGTTCGGGGATTTCGCTCAGGCACCGCAACCCAAGGGCCGGCCGCAGGCAGGCGGTCTGTTTCCCGGCGGGATCATCCGGGACGCGAACCTGTCGTCGGTCGAACCGTTCGACCCGGCCCGGATAGCCGAGTCCGTCGCCCACTCGTGGTTCCGCTACGACAACGTGGGCAACAACGGCGGCGCCAATGCTGGCAACAAAGCGGGCGCCAAGAATGCCGGTCATGGCGCGAGCGCCGCACTCGCTCCGTGGAAGGGCCAGACCACCCCGGACTACACCGGCCCCAAGCCACCCTTCGCCCATCTCGACGTCGACGGGAAGTACTCGTGGCTGAAGGCACCGCGCTACGACGGAATCGCCGTGGAGGTCGGCCCGCTGGCCCGCATGCTGGTCGGCTACGCCTCGGGTGACGCCCGCATCCGGCCGCTGGTAAAGGGTGCGCTGGACCGGCTCCATCTCCCGCCCACGGCGTTGATGTCGACACTCGGGCGGGTGCTGGCCCGCGGTCTGGAGACCAAGCTGATGGCGCAGTACTCGCTGGAACTCCTCGACCGGCTGCGGGAAAACGTCGGCTCGGGCGATCTGACGATCGCGGACACCAGCAAGTGGCATCCCTCGACGTGGCCGACCGGGCGGGCCCGCGGCGTCGGCTTCCACGAGGCACCCCGAGGCTCGTTGTCGCACTGGGTCGTCATCACCAACGAACGGATCAGCAACTACCAGGCCGTGGTCCCCACGACCTGGAACGCCAGCCCCCGCGACGAGCGGGGTAACCCGGGCGCCTACGAGTCCGCCCTGGTAGGCACGCCCGTGCTCGACCCGCGGCGACCGCTGGAGGTGCTGCGCACGCTGCATTCGTTCGACCCCTGCATGGCCTGCGCGGCGCACGTGTACGACGCGGACGGCCGCGACATCATCGAGGTGCGGGTCCAGTGACCGCGTCCACGCCGGGCGGATCTGTGCCGGTGCAGGCGGTGGCACCCGGGCAGGAGACCTTCGTCCGGGTGCGGGTCTGGGACCTGCCGGTACGGGTGGTGCACTGGCTGCTCGTCCTGGCGCTGGTGGTGCTCAGCGTGACGGGCTTCCTGATCGGGAACCCGCAGCTGCGCCTCGGTGGCGACGCCTACTGGGTCACCGGGGTCAAGACGGTCCACGAGGTCACCGCGTTCGTCTTCATCGATCTGATCCTCGCGCGGGTCGCCTGGCATGTCCTGTCGCCCAACCGCTGGTCGCGGTGGACGGAGTGGATCCCCAGCACGCGCGAACGCCGGCGCCTGATCATCCCGTCGCTGCGCTTCTACCTGTTCATCGACCGTGAGGCGCCCGAGGTCGTCGGGCACAACCCGCTTGCCGGGATGACCTACGTGGTGCTCTACACGATGTTCGCCGTCGAGATACTGACCGGAGTCGCGCTGTGGGGCGTGGAAGGCAGGAGCTGGGCCGCCTTTCTCACCGGATGGGTGTTCCACCTGGTCTCGTTGCCGACGATCCGGCTCATCCATCATATGATCATGTGGCTGACCTGGGGATTCATGATTCACCATCTGTACAGCGCCATGCTGGTCGACCGGGTCGAGGGGACGGGCGTGATCTCCTCGATTTTCTCCGGTTCCAAGTTTCTGCCGAAGGACCGGCTGTGATCGGGGCGGTTCCCGCCGGGGGAGAGCGTTCCGGGCAAGCGTTTGGGGGCGAGGCGGTGGCGCCCGTTCTTGTCCTGGGTATCGGCAACGAGCTGCTGGGTGACGACGGCGTCGGCGTGGTCGCGGCCCGGCGGCTGGCGGCGGTGCCGAACCCGGGCGTGGAAGTGCTCGACGGCGGGACCCTCGGCCTCATGCTCATGCCCTACCTCGCCGGCCGCCGCGCGGTGCTCGTCCTCGACGCGGTGTCAAGCGCACAGGGCAGGCCGGGCGATGTGATCGTCATCGGTGACGGTGATGTCCGACGCGGCCACGGGGTGCGTGCGACCGCGCACGACGTCGGCCTTGTGGACGCCCTGTCGGCCGCGGAGCTTGCGGGCTGTGCCCCACAGCATGTCGCGCTGGTCGGCATCGTGCCCGAGTCCATCGCGGACCGTTGGGGGCTCAGCCCGCTGGTCGACTCCAGGGTCACGGCGATGGTGGCCGCGGCCCGGACCATCCTGGCGAACTGGGGAGTGGCGGTGCCCGCAGATGCATGAGGCCGGCCTCGCGCGGGCGGCGGTCGCCGCGCTCGTGGAGGCGAGCGCGGGAGCGGCGGTGCGCACGGTAGTGCTCGCGGTCGGTACCGGTGTCGACATCGACTCCGCCGCCGCGGCCTGGCACGGCGCGGCTACCGGCACCTGCCTGCAAGCCAGCCAGGTGGAATGGCGGACCGCGGTCGACCGGCTGCGCTGCTTCACCTGTGCGCGGGAGTACGACGGTGAGCGTCTTGATGCGTGCCCGTCCTGCGGCGGTAACGGGATCGTCATCGCGGCAGCGGACGAACTCACCGTCGTCGACTGGACGACCTGAGCTGACTCATTGCAAGCTAATCGCAAGCGATGAACTGTACATGCGGTGGATGCTGAACGGCTCGACTCTGCGACGTTGCGTTTAAAATGCTGTGCAGGGTGAATTCATCTGTACCGACCATGGACGCTGTTCTTTTGCCCGGGTAGCGGTCTGACCGCTTTCTGAATCTCACCCGTGGGTGCTTCGGTGTGCCCATGTTGACGCGTGTTCCGTGTTCCGTGTTCCGTTCGGACGTCGGGCCAGAAGCAAATCATAATCGTCCCTGCCACTGTGGGCTGATCAAGAACCGGATCCGAGTGTCATCACAACGCATCCCCACAGGTCGGCGGTCCGCGATTGGGCACTTTCACAGCCGGTCTAATTGACCAGGTTTCTTGCGGGATCTAACGTCTGCGGCGGGTGCAGTCGACCTCGGCAATCAACGCGTTCGCACATGGGCGCGGCATGCCCTGACCTTGGAGAACCGACTTGTCTCTGCGTTATTCTCGTGTCGCCCGGATGCGGTCCGCTCGGCGGGAACGTCGTCTCGGCGCGACCATCGCGGCCGGGCTCGTGCTGGTGGCTGTCACCGCATGCTCATCTGGTAGCACCGGATCGGTGACCACGTCCGTATCGACGGCCGCCGTATCGACCGCCACCAGCTCGACGGCCGCCAGCACGACGACGAGCGGCGAGGCGGCGGCAGCGGTCCTGACCGCGACCACAGCGTTCCTGGCCACGTTGGACTCGACGCAGAAGACAGCGGTGATGGCGGAACGCACCCAGACCAACCTGTCGCAGTGGTCGAACCTGCCCGATCAGCTGTTCAAGCGTGCAGGACTTCGGATGGACGCCCTGAACGCGATCCAGCAGGCAGCCGTCTTGAAGATCGTCAAGGCGGCGCTCAGTGACGAGGGGTACAAGCAGGTCACCCAGATCACGGCCGCGGACGGTGTCCTGGCCGCCCAGGGCGGCATGAACCTCGACTTCGGAGCGGATCACTACTGGATCCGGATCCTGGGAACGCCGGCCGCCACCGGGAAGTGGACGGTCCAGTACGGCGGCCACCACCTGGCCTTCAACGTCACGATGGCCGGGAACGCGATGACGCTTGCCCCGACCCTGTGGGGAGCCCAACCGGCGTCCTACACCGCGGCCGGCAGCGGCGTCGAACCGTTGAGCGGCGAGGCGAAGAAGGCGTTCGCGGTCGTCGACTCGCTGGACGCGACGCAGCTCAAGGCGGCCGTCCTGACGACAGCCACGAAGGAGATCGTGCTGGGGGCCGGGCAGGACGGAAAGACCCTGGCAGCCGAAGGAGTCAAGGCGTCCACCTTCACCGACGCGCAGAAGACCCTGCTCCTTGACCTGGTGGACGAGTGGATCACCCCGTTGAACGCGGAGCTGGCGGCCGCCAAGCTGGCAGCGGTGAAGAAGAACCTCGACCAGACCACGTTCGCCTGGTACGGATCGACCACGATCGGTCAACCGATCTATTATCGGGTGCAGGGCCCGACCTTCATCATCGAGTTCGCCCACCAGCAGGGCGGCGGCGCCAATGCCGGCGGGATCACGCACATCCACTCGATCTACCGCGAACCCGGTAACGACTACGGCGCCGGCCTGAGTTCGTGACATCTGAGTTCGTGACGATTGCTCGACACCTGGTCCGGTGGGCGGCAGTGTTCCTGCTGGCGGCCACCGGGTCGGTCCTCGTTGCGATACCCGCCCAGGCACATCCGACCGACGAGGTCCTCCAACAGGCGTACCTGACGCCCACCAGCTCCCGGCTGGCGGTACAGCTCGACCTCACCCCGGGAGTGCTCGTGGCGCCGGCCTTCGCTCGGGCTATCGACACCGATGGCAACCAGACGATCAGCGTGGGTGAGGAGGCTGCGCATGTGGACCTCGTGACGTCGACTCTCCAGCTGCGAGTGGACGGCCAGGCTGTCCCGCTGACGGTCACCGGGCGCACATATCCGGGCTACGATCTGCTCACTGCGGCTGGTGGCGCCGTGACCATCGAACTGAGTGCCGGTGTGGCGCCCGGCAGTCGAAATGTCGTCCTCACCGACGGATACAGTCCCGGCCGCACGACGGTACAGATGGACGTTCTGGTCGCAGGCGCCGACCCTGCGAACCTGGACACCATCACACATGCAGACGAGGGGCGGACGATCACCCTTGCGCTCGCCCAGGTCGGTACCGCGTCAGCTGCCCCTTCGCCTGATCACCCGGCGCTGGCGACCACCAGCAAACGAGAGGTGTCGAACGGGGCGACGATGCTGCGCGCGCTACGTACGCCGCTGAGGTCACCCTGGGCGTTGGTGGCATTGATTGCCACCAGTGCCCTGCTCGGAGCTTTCCACGCCCTGACGCCCGGTCATGGCAAGGCTCTTCTTGCCTCCTATCTGGTCGGCTCCCAGAGCACACCCAGGCAGGCGGTCACCCTCGGGGCGGTCGTCACCGTCACCCATACCTCCGCTGTGGTCGTGCTCGGCGTACTGGTGCTGGCCGCGGGACGGTTCATCGTTCCCGGCGTCCTCGTTCCGAGCCTGGAGGTCACGACCGGGATCGTTGTGCTCATCCTCGGAGTGCGACTGGTCGTTCGCCGCTGGCGCCACCGCGGCGCGCACGGCCACGACCACGGCCACGGCCACGGCCACGACCACGACCACGACCACGAGCACGGTCCCGCGGTTCACCACCAGCACGCTCCTCCGGTGCTGCCCTCGACATTTCGTGGCATCGCCGCCATGGGCGTGTCGGGCGGGATCATCCCGTGTCCCGAAGCGCTGAGTGTTCTCCTGCTGGCCATCGGCCTCAACCGCACGGTACTGGGCCTGACGATGGTCGTCGCCTTCAGCGTCGGCCTGGCTGCGGTCCTCGTCGGCTTAGGTCTGATCCTGGTGAGTTCCCGCGCGACGCTGGACAGGTTCCGGCGTCCGGGCAGCAGCCCGCTCATCGCATGGTTGCCGGTCTTGTCGGCGGCCGTCGTGACCGTCCTCGGCCTGACAATGACCTTCAACGGGGTAACCGGACTCATGGGCTAGCCCGCCGGGGAGAATCAGGCGGTCGCTTCCCGCTACCGGTTGGTGTCAGGGAACGCCTCCGAAAAGATCGTCGCCGGTGCCGTCCCGTGTGCCGGGGCCGGTCCACGTTGCCGATGCCCCCCAGTGGTCAAGTGCCATGATCGGTCAGCGTCGATGCCGGCCGCATGCACTCCGGCGTCGCCGGGCGCGGTGGCGTAGGTCGGCAAGGAGGCGGACCCCGCCTGATCCCGTGAGTAGGTGCGTCCCGGCGGGAAGACCGAGATATGGGTTTCCCAATGTCGCTGGCACTGGTTGTGCTCACACCTACCCGGCTTCAGTAGCAGTTCCGCATCGTCGGCGGACCGACTGCCCGCACGGATCGGTGAACCCAGGGGGTGCATACAAACCCAGACCGGTCGAAACCCTCCCGGGAGCCGGGCCTACCTGGCAATTGCCAGGTAGGTGCTAGCTGGGCGAGGGAATTTCTAGATCATCCGGGGAACCTACACCACGCTCAGGAGTCGAATTCACCGTCGCGGGCGCCCGCAAGGAAGGCTGTCCACTCCGCCGAGGTGAAGACGAGGATGGGACCGCTTCGGTCCTTCGAGTCACGCACGGCTCGGCCGTCTTCGGGGAGCTTGGCGACCTCGACGCAGGCGCCCTCGCCGTTCGTGTAGCTGGACAACTGCCAGGAGAGGCTCTCCCGGTCAAACTCGATCTTGTCTTTCATTCCTACTCCCTCAGCAAAATCGCGATCATCTCGGCAGACGCGGCGGGATCGAGCGCGAGGGCTCGGAGATGATCGAGCTTTTCCCTATACTGCCGTATCTCATCGGCCTTCTCCAGGTAGAGACTGCCCGTCAACGCCTCGACGTAGACCACTTCCGGATCATTGGCGTCGGGGAACCCAAGGTGCGTGAACGAGGTCCCGAGCGCGGCGTGCCCGCCCACCGCGAACGGTAGCACCTGAATCGTGATGTTCGGCCGAGCCATGGAGTCGAGGAGGTGCCTGAGCTGGGCTCCGAGTATTTCCTTGCCTCCGATGGGGCGCCGGACGACGGCCTCGTCGAGTACTACCCAGAGCCGGGGCGGGCGGTCGGAGCGAAGCCGTTCTTGGCGGCTCATCCGGAGAGCGACCCGCCGCGCCACGACTTCGTCGGGAGTCTCCGGCAAGATCGAACGGATGACCGCGGCAGCGTAGTCCGGTGTCTGGAGCAGTCCTTCGACGAGAGCGCACTGGTACGTGTTGATGGACGAGGCGTCTGCTTCGAGTCCGATGTAGACCTCGAGCCAGCGCGGCACAATGTCGCTGAAGCCGCGCCACCAGCCTTGTCGGCGAGACTCCTTGGCGAGCGCGAGGACGGCGTCCCGCAGGTCCGCGTCCTGGACTTCGTACAGGTCGAGCAGACCGCTGACGTCTACCTGGCGTACCGCGACTCTCCCGTTCTCGATTCTGCTGATCTTGGCTTCCGACGCCTGGATTGCCTGCCCGGCCTCCTCCGCAGTCATCCCGACGGCTTCTCGTAACCTTCGCAACTCGGCGCCGAGTCGGCGACCGCGCACCGTCGGCCCTGCTGACGACTTCGCCACGCTCCCCCTCCGCGACCGGGACGACTCCTGCTCGGAGTCTGCCAGTGGCCGGTCTCCGCCGGTTGTGGGCACCTCGGTCAAAATGCACTTGCATTTAAGCCTACGTTGTCCCATCATCGCCCTACGAGGTCGTACCGGCACGGAAGGGACAGACCAGGGGTCGGGTCGGTAGCAGGGCGCTTTCGCCACACGGCCGTCCTGTCGGACGACCACCCGTGCGGAGGCAGGCGAGGGACAGCCGCGACCGTGGCGTCCGGGACGGAGCGATGGCAGTGCGGTGTGAACCAGACGCGGTGTACGTTGCCGTGCGGTTGGAGGACGGTTTCGTCTGCGGCGTGAGCGGCTTCTTCGAGAGCCGCCGCGCGGCGGCGGCCTACGCCTTGGCTGAACATTGGCCCGGCTTCACGACGGCGGTCTTCCAGCTCGACATCCCGTCACGGCACCTCCCGGGTCGTGTCACATGACAAAGCCCACGACTGGCGGGACGACCCCGGTCGTCACCGCAGCGTCCCGCCGCGCGGTGAGGGCCGTACTGCCCGCCGTGCCGAGCGCCGTCGCCTACGGCCGGCTGGTCGCGAAGAACGTCATGAGGCAGTGGCGTCTGCAACATCTCTCGGACGTCGTGGAGCTACTGGCCTCCGAATTAGTCACTAACGGTATCGAGGCAACTTCAACCGTCGGCGCAGGGGTCGAGCAGTCCGTCGAACTGCGGCTCGTCTCGATCGCTGACAGCTTTTTCGTCGGCGTCAGAGACCACAATCCCAGTCCCCCGGTTCTCCGCGAGCAGTTCGACGGAGCAGAGTGCGGTCGAGGGCTTTTCCTCGTCGATGCGCTGAGTTCGAGGTGGTGGCATCTGAACCTCAGACGAGGCGGCAAGGTTGTTTGGGCGGAACTGGACGCAGCCGTTCCGACCACCGCCAGCGGCCTACCGATTCGTACGCCGCTCTCCGTTCCTCCCGCAGTGCTCGTCCAAGAACCGGACCTGGAAGTACTGCGTAAAGTGGTCGAACGTCTCAAGGTGTTGACATAGGATCCGGACGATTTCGGTACAGGGCCGAGCGGCCGGGCCGGGCGGGGTGACCCGGTCCGATCGAGGTAGAAATCGGAATACGTGGGAGTAGTCTGTGACCAGATCAGGACAAGTGCCACCGGAAGCGCCGACCACGAAAGTTCGGGACGACGAACTGGTCGAATTGCTTCGGGCCGTTTTTCACGTCGATACCCCGGATTCGGCCGCGCGTGCCGAGGCCCGGCGGGTGATTGCAGGGCAGCTCTAAGGATGGGTCCTCCGCACGGCCACCAACGAGAAAGATCACCGGCTCCACCGAGAGAGACGTAGGAGAGCGACGTGGAAATCAAGCGTTTCGAGATGGACGAGACCGTAGTATTCGTCGAGACGGGTGTTATTCCGGCCCGGTCCACTGGACTCGTCGAACGGAAGGGCATGGGTCATCCTGACACGCTTGCTGACAACGTCGCGGAGCTGTTGTCACGGGCATACAGCAGGTACACGCGAGACACCTTCGGCGTCGTCCTGCATCACAATTTCGACAAGCTTGCGGTTCTCGGCGGGAAGTCCCAGGTAGAATACGGGGGAGGAAAAATGCTCGCGCCGGTGCGGGTCCTCGTGAACGGCAGGGCAACGAGGACGTGCGGGAACTCGGCGGTACCGGTTGACGACATCGCGACCGAGACCGTGGAGGAGTTCTTTCGGGGCCGTCTACCCGAGTTGGACGGCTATCTGAGCATCGAACTGAACATCACTGGGAATCCGAGTCCGGGGGCGGTCCACGGGACGGGCCGCAGTAGCCCGGAACGGTCGACATGGTTCGCTCCCTCGGACCCCAGCACCTTGCGTGAACGTCGGACGGTGCTCGCCAACGACACCTCACTCGGCACCGGATGGGCGCCCCTGAGCACCCACGAGGAATTCGTTATCGCGCTTGCCGACAATTTTTCGGGGAACAGCGGCTTCCGTCAGGAACGACCGTGGTGCGGCTCAGACGTCAAGGTCATGTCGATGCGAGTGGGTGACGACGCCGACGTTGTCCTGTGCGTGCCCCAGAAGAGCCGCCACGTCCCGAACCGCAGATCGTACGAGGACAACTGCGGCGACGTCCTGACCGAGTGCGTACGACTGGCCGAGCTCCTGTGGCCGCAAGGAACGGTGAATTTCCGACTCAACGCCCGGGACTTACCCCAGGACGACGAAATATATCTGACCTACACGGGGAGCTCGATCGAGTCCGGTGACGAGGGCGTGGTCGGACGCGGCAACCGGACCAACGGCCTGATAACGCCGCTCCGTCCGATGAACCTCGAAGGCGCGAACGGCAAGAACCCCGTTTACCACGTCGGCAAGCTCTACAACGTGGCGGCGGAACGGTTGGCCGGACTTCTTCACACGGCCACGGGAGATTACGCCGAAGTCCACCTGGTGAGCGCGACGGGTCAACGTCTCGACCGACCGTGGCGTGTGGTCCTGCGACTCGCTGCCCGCGACGTCGACAGCGTGGCCGTCCTACAGCTCCTTTCCGACCAGCTCACGAGGTTCCCCGACATCACGCAGGAGATCATCACTGACGGGGTCCAGCTGTGTTGAACTGACCCGTTGTATCCTTGCGGTCGGACGCCGGGAGCAGAAGAATTGCCGCCCGGCACGAGAGCTCGGCGGTGAAGGAGTAATGCTATGACAGCACCGAAGGCCACTGTCGCGTGCCGCGCCGTCCTTCGGTACGAGGGACGGCTGCTGCTGGTAACCGACGGAAACGGCTACTGGTACACGCCGGGCGGCCGACTGGACTCGCCCGAGACCCTTCCACAGTGCGTCACGAGAGAAGTATGGGAAGAGACCGGCCTGAGAGTCACCGTTGGTGACGTGGTAGCGGTTTCCGAATTCATCGACGTGTCCGAGGGCCAGCACAAGGTGGAATGTTTTTTTTCCGCTGAGCTCGTCGAACCTCCTGCGGAGGTCGACGACTGGCAGGACATCGCAGGTCCGGTCCGCTCTTTCGGTTTCTTCGACGACTCGGAACTCGTCGCGATGAACGTCCAGCCCCAGTTCCTCAAGTCGCTCGGCAGCAGCCCGGGACCGCTCGCCCACATCTACGTCCAACCGAACTAGGCAAGCGGGAGCGGGACCTGCCTGCCGCTCCCGCGCAGGAGGTCCGATGCTGCGTGACGTCTGCGTGAACCCGGCTTGCTACCGCTGGGGGACTTCCCTCCGGGAATTTGTCGAGGTCAGTCGTGCCGCCGGTTTCGAGCACGTCGAAGTGAGCATCCAGCAAGCGGAATCCCTCGCCGAGGAACTCGGCGGTACGGCCGCCCTCACGCGTTGGCGACAGCGTGCGGGCGTCGAGGTTGCGCAGTTCAGCGGGCTGCTTCCCGCAGGGCCGGTGCTTCCGGCGCCGCTCCTCGTGGACGAGCCACAGTTCCGCGCGGCCGTGGCGTCCGTCCACGAGCGGCTCGAGGTGGCGCAGGCGCTCGGCTGCCAGCGCGCCGCCGTCGTCGTCAACCCGAGGACGCACCTGCCTCCTGCGACGGCGGCGGAGATCGCTGCCAGGCGGCTGGACGTCCTGGCCGCCGCCGCGGGCGAGCACGGCGTTCGCCTCGCTGTCGAGTACATAGGAGTCACTCGAGGTTTGGCGCCCGAACTCGACGGGCCGCACCCGTTCGTGGCCAGTCTTCGGGAACTGGACGAGCTGCTCGCCCGGTGCGGTCGGCCGAACGTCGGGATTCTCCTCGACCTGTGCCACCTGTACGCGTCGGGCGAGTCATTGGGCCACGCCCGCGCCTGCGCCCGCCCTGTCGAGTTCGTACAGGTCTCCGACGTGCCGTCAGGAACGGCCCCGGCCACAATGACCGACTCCCTCCGCTGCGTTCCCGGCAGCGGCGTCGTGGATTTCGACGCGGTCATGAGGGACCTGGACGCGATAGGCTACACCGGTCCCGTCTCGGTCGAGTTGTTCTCTCCGGAGCTCTGGGCGTTGGAGCCCGGCAGAGCAGCGGACGTCCTGTCTCGATCCAGGAGCGTTCTCCGGTAAGGCGACGAGCTCAGGAAGAGGTCTCTTGTGAGAGTCGGGTTAGTCGGCTGCGGCCGGATCGGCGGGTCGGCCCACGTCGCCGCTTACCTGCAAGCCGGTATGAGGGTGACAGCCGTCTGCGACTATTACGACGAACGCGCGAAGCGCGTCGCCTCCCGTCTCGGTGCGGCTGTCGAGAAAGACGCCGTCCGGCTGGCCGCGCGGGAGGACGTGGACCTGGTAGACGTCGCGACGCCCCCCGGCACCCGAGCCGAACTGCTGAGTGCCCTGTTCGAAGTCGGAAAGCCGGTTCTGGCTCAGAAACCCTTGGCGTACGACTTGGCCACCGCGCAAAGCATCGTGGACGAGGCGGACAGCAAAGGTGTGCCGCTCGCGGTCAACCAGAACGCCCGCTGGGCCCCGACGCACCTCGTGCTCTTCAGGTGGATCGAGAGCGGCGACGCGGGATCGGTCTATGCGGTGCACCACCACAACAGGTACCGCGAAGACGTGGACACCTGGTACACGCGGCACCCGGACTACATTTTCCTCGACCACGGAATCCACTATTTCGACCTCGTCAGACTCCTAGCTCAGGAAACGCCCAGCGCGGTGTCGGCGGTTTCTGGTCGGCGTCCCGGCCAAGTGGCTGCCTCCCCTCTCCTGTACTCCGTGAACACGCGTTTCTCGAGCGGGACCGCTCCGCACGTGGCCATGACGTTCGTTAACTCGGTGCCGGGACCTTCGGCTTACGACTACCGGCTCGTGGTAGACGGTACCCGCCAGAGCGCGGTCGCTTCTCTGTCCGCCGTGGACGTGTATTCGGGTGAACAGGAGAAGCGGATAGTACCAAAGGGTGAATGGGTTCCGGACGGATTCACCGGAGCGCTCGTCTCTTTCGTCCGGCACCTC
The DNA here is from genome assembly GCF_963555885.1 of Protofrankia sp. Cr2. Lineage (NCBI taxonomy): Bacteria > Bacillati > Actinomycetota > Actinomycetes > Frankiales > Frankiaceae > Protofrankia > Protofrankia sp. Cr2. The sequence goes on along the minus strand of NZ_CAUVXG010000011.1, from coordinate 11,472 downwards.
CGAGGGGAAGGCCCTCTGCCTCATGCCGGCAGAGACCACCTCCGAAGTCTCGCGGTCGCAGCTGCCGCCGCGAAATCCGCCTCGCTCGACGGAGAATGGGTAGATGTCGTCCAAGGAAGCTTCGGAGAGGCACGTCGTCCCGCACTCGCCGATTATCTATTTTGACGGACTACCCGGCCTCGGCAAATCGACTGCCGGTGTCAGCCTCGCGAGTCAAGACGAAGAATTGGTCTTCATCGCGGAGAACAACCCGTCTCCTTCGGTGTACCCGGAAGTGGTAGGGCTCGGTGGCCTAGACGCGGCGCGGTGGTACATGCGTACGGAGGTCAAGCGGAGCCGCTTCGCCCGCGAGGTCACGAGCACCTGCGCCGTACGAGCCGTCTGCGACAAGAGCGTGCTCGCCACACTCGCCTTCGTGTACGCCGCCGCGCGCGTCGGGTGGGAGCCGGCATCCACCTACGACCTCGTACGGTCCGAGTACCTGCGCGACATACGCCGCTACCTACCGGCCGACGCAACGACAGTGCTGTTCTCCGGTTCGGTGTCGCTGAGTCTGACGAGGCGGGAACGCAAATCGGACAGGACAGTGCGCCCGCTGTGGTTCGACCCTGCTTTCCTCGGTGCGCAGACCGAGTTCTTCCAGCAGGAGGCGCCGAATCTGTGCGTGAACACTCTAGTGAACCTCGAAGCGGCCGGAAGCAGAGAGACCGTTCTCCAACGGACCGCCGAGTTAATTCACTCTGCACGGGCGTCGCGGGACGTCCGACAGCGGGTGCCCGACGGTCCCGAAGCAGGACGAAGCATCGCGGAACTGATAGATCCGTACGTCTCGAAGCGCGGGGGGACGGCAGTTTTCGGAAATCGTGTGGGACCGCCGTTCCGCCAATTCGGACTGTTGAGCCAGGTGTTCGAGCGACACCTGTTGTCTATCGACGGAGGCGGACAGGTGGCGGTCCAGCGCGACACCTGGGACGATTCCGAACCGACTGACCTTGGTCCCGACAAGTAGAGGCGGGCTGCCACGTGGGAAGACTGCAAATAGGTGTCGTCGGCTGCGGCATAGCTGCCCGGTCGCGCTATTTTCCGCTCCTTTGGAAACTCTCCGAAAATTTCGCCGTCGCGAGACTCTGCGACGTAGACTCAGCTGCCCTCGAACATGCGCGCAGGCTTTTTCCTGAGGCGGAATACTACTCCTCGCTGGTCGACCTGGCACAAGCTCGGGGAAGCTCGCTGGACGCGGTTCTACTGCTCGTGGACGGAGACCACCACGACTTGTTGCTGACTTTAGCCGAGCACGGTTTGCCGACATTCGTGGAGAAACCGATCTCCTACACGCGTGGTCGCGCCGTCGAGTGTGTACGCGAGTTCGAGGTACGCGACCTGCCGTTGCAAGTCGGCTACATGAAACGATATTATGACAGCGTGGGCAGAATCACCGAGGTCCTGGCGCAGGAAACGATCGTGTCCGTGTCGGTCGACCTGGTCCATCCTCCGGAAGACGCGTACCTGACTCCTGTACTGGGCCACGGAAGACAAGCCACGTCGGACCTCGGCGCGTTTCTCGATTCTCAGACCTCCGTGCCTGACGTCGCGTCGGTCCTCTCGGCCCTAGGCGTGGACCGTGACGACGTGGGTTTGAAGCGCGCGTATTTCCTGCTGGCGACCAGCGCGATACACGACGTCAACTTGCTGCGGGGCCTTCTAGGTGAACCTGAAACAGTTTCGTTCGCGGACTTCTGGAACGACGGGCTGGCGGGTCGGGTAATCTTCTCCTACTCAGCCACCCTAACCGCCTCGCTCACGTTCGCGTACGTCGAAACAGCCGGGTACGAAGAGCGCGTACGGCTCGTGGGTAACAGGGGCCGCTGGTCGCTCGACCTTCCGTCGCCGTACCTCCCTCACGCGCCCGCGGTCATCGAGAGCGTTCGTGGATCGAGCAACGGGCTTCCCGTGGTCTCCTCGGAACCCGTGTCTCTGGTCGACCCGTTTGAGACGCAGCTCCTCGAGTTCCGAAACGCCGTAGAAGACCGGCGACCGCCGCGAATAGACGGCCGCGACGCGGCTGCCGACCTCGCCCTCGTCGAACGGATCGTCACCGTGGCCGCGTCCATTCGAAACGGCGCCTCCGTAGTCCGCGCCGGTAGGGAGGTCTAGAGCGGGTTCACGCGGCTTCGTGCTCGCGCAGGTAGGCGCGAAAGGTCTGCACGAGGGCGTCGCGGACCCGGTCGGTGGTGCTGCACTGGTAGAGAGCACATTTCCGACAGGTCCTTCCCTGTGCCAGGGCGTCCAACGACGGGACGTTGCGTGAGATCCCCACTGCCGGGCACGTGGACGACGGCTGTCGTAACCACGTCGAACGCGCTGAACAGCTGCTCCAGGGACGTCATCGCTTCGCCGTGCGTTGTGTCGTCAATCCATCGCATCCGTTTGGCCTGAGCGAGGGCTGCGGCTGTCTCGACGTAGAGCAGCCGCGACGAGACGACATGATCGGATTTCTCCCAGAGCCGGCTGGCCTGAGGTGTGCCCGATTCGGAGATCAGCAGTGGTATGAACGCCGACGTGTCGAAATAGCAGATCATCGTCGCTGGTCGTTGACCAGCTCGCTCACCGAACCTGTCGCGTGGACCGGGCTCGGCTGGCTACGCGTCCTGGTACGAGCAGGTTCGATCAGCCCATCGGCGATGAGTTGTTCGAGAACTGTCGGCTGGTGCACGGGCACGATACGGGCGATCGGCCGTCCATGATCGGTGATGGTTATCGTGTGACCGGCTCGCACATCGGCAAGGTGATGGCTCAGGCCGTCCCGCAACTCCCGAATACCAACGTTCACGTGTGGCGCTCCGCTGGCTCCAGCCGCCTTGGCTCCGGTGGCTTTGAGTCCAGCGGCCTTGGTTCCAGCGACACGGACTCAAGTGGCCATAATGACCATGGCTGGTGTAGCCACCAGCGGATCTGGGCGTCTACGGCGGAACCGAAACTGACATGCAGTCGAGTACCTGGGCGTTATCGTGACGAATATCGTAGTCAACGCTGTTGACGCCATCTCACCCTGGTTTGATCTTGTGGAGGCGGCGATCCAATCGCCACGATCGCGCCAACATCCGCGTGGTGCCGTGGCCCTCGCGGTTGGTCAGACGGTGAAGAGCCGGAGCTTGACACCGACGGAGTCGGCGAGGTGATTCAGATCATCGGCCTCGCTGGTGACCACCGAGGCCTGGTACCGGACGGCGGTCGCGACGACGATCGCGTCCACGACATCGGCGGTCCCAGCGGCACCGCAGGCGACACCGGCGGCGCGACCGGTTGACCCATCATCGGGGCGGATGTCGCAGCCCTTGAGAACGCGGGAGACCTGGTGCTGCGGGCCGCCGCGCCAGGCTTGGGCGAGGACCACCACCGGTACGATCGGGCGGATGCTACCGGCGGTCAGTTCGTCGTGCAGGGCGAGGAAATCGGGATTGCGCCGTTCGGCGGCCAACAGGGCGCCGGTGTCGTAGACGATCGTGCGCACTACCCGGCTGCCCGCGATGGTTCGTCGTCGCGCAGCCCGGCCTCCATCAGGAACTCGCGGGCGCGTTGCCGGGACCCCTCGGGCAGCGTGCCGTGCTCGCTTTCGTACTCGGCCACCATCTCCCGCGCGGCTGCGCGGCCTGCCGCGTGCAGGGCGGCGAGGTGAGCCTTCTCGACGGCAGCCTCGGCCAGCCGGGTGGCCTGGTAAGCCTCCTGCGCGCCAGGCTCGTTCATCCGCCGGTCCCGCACCTGCGCCCATTCGGTCCGCTCAGTCACTGTTCCCGTCATCCTCGTCTAGGGTGTGCTCCTCGGCCAGGCAGCGTGCTGGGGCTCGCCTGGCCCGGGCGACCTCTCCGACCTCCCGCATCCGGGTCTTGACGAACACCGTCAACCGCTCACCCGTCGCCCCGAGGCATAGCAGCGACGCTATAGCATGCCCGGCGGCGGTTCGTATGACGTCCGCTGCCGCGACGCCTCGCTCGGCGAGGGCACGGCCCACGGTCGGATTGTGGTCATTTGTATCGGAGGCGGGCGGCGATCGCGGGGTTGGGTCGCGGGTGGATGGCGGCCGGGCTCGGTCGAAGCCCGGCCACGAGGAATGACAGCAGTCCCATGGCGACGGCGACAGCGGCGGTGGCCCCAAACACGGTGGCCAGGCTGATTCCGTGTGCGTGCAGGGGACCGACGCCGAAGGCGGCGATGCCGTATCCGAGCTGGTAGCAGGCGATGACGGTACCCGACACGGTCGCCGGGATGGCGGTGAGTTCCTCCTGGCCGAAGCTGATCGTCAGTGGCAGCAGCGCCGAGCAGCCGAGGCCGGCCAGCCCGAACGCGACCACACCCAGGGCCGGAGCGTTCGGCGGAAGCATGGAGATGATCACAAAGGCGGCGGTGAGGACGACGGGCAGCAGGTGGTATGCCCACCGGGCCGGGAACCAGCGTTGGATGGCCGCGAACAGCACCCGCCCACCGGTGACGGCGGCCCAGAACGCGGTGAGGGCGAGGGAGGCCACCGTGGTTGAGGCGCCCAGCTCACCGGTCATGTCCAGTTGAGCCCAGTTGCCGTTGACCGTCTCGCAGAGACCGTAGACGACCGCGAACGCCGCGTAGACCCACAGCCGGGCGGGCAGGCCAGCCCCGGCCCGGGTGGCCCCGGTGGCTCCGGTGTTCACGCCACTTTTGCGTGTCTGTGCCTGTGCCTGTGCCTGCAGAGGAAGAGGCAGGCTTATCACCAGAAGAATTGCGAGCAGGATGGCCGACATCAGCGGGAGGCCCCACCACAGGCCCACGCCGACGAACACGGCCACGAACACCGGGGCGAGCATCGTGCCGAGACCGAGAAGGGCGTTGAGCGTGAGAATGGACGCGTCGACGGCCCGGGGGTGAAACGCGGCGGTGAACGTGTTCAGGGCGGGTACCGTGAGGCCGAATCCGGCGCCCAGACTCGCCGTTGCCAGCAGCAGCATTGCGTACGCCACGGACTGTTCCGAAGTGAACAGCTGGCTGAGGACGAGCAGCGTCATGGATACCAGACCGGCGCACAGGCCGGCCAGATACACCCGCTTCGTGCCGAAACGCCGGCCCAGGTGCGCACCCAGCAGCGCGGTGGTGACGGCTGTGACGACCTGGGGGAGGAACATGCTCCCGTACTGCGTGCTCGACAGGTCGTATCTGTCCGGGTCGGTGAAGATGGCGCTCGCGGCGGGAAAGGTCACCAGAACAATGCCCTGCGCGGCACCGGCCGCGTAGATGACGGTCGTTTCGGTCCTGCTGGCCATGTATCCTCGCCATCGCCATCTGGTGTCCGGCCGGCACCGGTATTCGTTCGGTCGCCCGCGCTACTGCATCCGCTCACACAGGTGCTCGCCGACCCGGATGGCGTTGGCCATGGCGGTGAGCGCCGGATTCACCGCGCCGATGCTGGGAAAGAAGCTGGTGTCGACGACGTAGAGATTGTCGAGTTCATGGGCCTTGCAGTTCACGTCGAGCACCGACGTCGCGGGATCGGTGCCGAACCGGGCGCTGCCGGCCTGATGCGCGACACCGGCGATCTCGATGTTCATGGACATGTAGAAGTTCTTCCGGAGCACGTGGTGCGCGGACATGCCGATGTGATTGAGAATCTTCTTCAGCTGGTGGTACAGGTGACCGGCCTCGTCGTTGTTGGTCGGGGTATAGGCGAGGCGGACGTTGCCGTCGGGCGCCAGGGTGACGCGGTTTTCCGGGCGGGGGAGGTCCTCGGTGCTCAGCCAGAAGTCGACGGCATGCCTGGCCGTCTCTTCCAGGCTCCGTTTCGGGGCCAGCTTGGTAAGCGTCGGTTCTTCGCCGCGCATGGCCGCCGCGTTCGACTTGCCCACCATCTGGATGCTGCCGGCCGGCCACGGGTAGTCATCGCTGCCGAAGTAGAAATCGTTCAGTCCGAGGGTCTTCTGGAAGACCGTCTCATTGGGCTCGTCGGCGAGGGCGACCACGGCCTTGGAATTGTGGAACATGTAGTTTCGGCCGACCTGGTCCGAGCCGTTCGCCAACCCGTGGGGGTGGGAGTCACCGGCCGAGGCGAGCAGGATTTTGGCGCTGTTCGCGGCGCCGGCGCAGAGGGCCACGATGTCGGCCTCGTAGACCTCGCGACCGCCGTTGCGGGACACGACGACACCGGTAACGATGCGGCCGGTCGGGTCGGTCTCCAGCCTGATGACCTCGGCGTTGACGAGGAGCGTGACATTCGGTCGGTCCAGCAGCGGCCGCACGGCGATCACCTCCGCATCGGACTTGGCGTGCACCAGACACGGATACCCGTCGCACCACGCACAGCGGATACATGCGCTTTTCGCCCGGTCCGTCTCGTCGAGCAGGATTCCGCACGGCGCATGGAAGGGCTGGTATCCACCGGTTTTCAGATCATCGAAGATCTGTTGCAGCCGTGGTTCATGGGTGACCGCCGGCCAGGGGTACTCCTTGCTCCAATGGCCTTCGGTGGGATCATCACCGTGGTTTCCGTGGACCTGGTAGAGCCATTCCGCCCTCGTGTACCACGGTTCGAAGTCGTCGTAGGACAGCGGCCAGGACGGTGAGATGCCGTCTACATGACGTACTTCGCCGAAATCCTGTGGCCGTAGACGGTAGAGCGCCGCCCCGTACAGCTTGGTGGCACCACCCACGAAATAGTGGACCTGCGGCTGAAACGCCTTGCCGTCGGCATCGTACCAGGTTTCGGTAGAAATGTACCGACCGTCGACGAATACCTCCTCGGGATCCCAGTTCGCCGTCTCCCGCGGCAGATAGTCGCCCCGTTCCAGCAGCAGGATCCTTTTTCCTGAGAGGGCGAGCGTGTGCGCGAGCGTACCGCCGCCCGCGCCGGTCCCGACGATGATGACGTCATAGCGTTCGGGCACCGCTCATTCTCCTTTGTAGTGGATCGATTTATATTGCGGGCCGCCGAGCGGTTGGATGAAGACGGGCGGCGCCTTGCGGTACAACGCTAGTTTGTTTCGCGGCCGGCGTACTCACCCGATCGGGATGACGTTCACGGCCTGTCCAGGTTCACTGCTTGTCCGCATGCACGGCCCGTCCTGGTTCATTACCCTGCGGTTGGCTCATTCGTCCCGGCTGCGGTGTAGCGCAACGCGGGCGTCCGGGATTCGTCCGTGCCGCACAACGGTGCCGCATCCAGGGGACAGCGGTGGACGACGTCGACGGCGGGCTGTCGCGCCGGGGCCGGCCGGCGGATCGTGAGGAAGGCGAGCAGGCCGCCGGCTACGCACATTCCTGCTGTGATCGACATGGCGGTGTGGAAACCGGCTGCCAGCTCGTCGGGGTTGGCGTAGGCACTCGCGGAGATGCCCGCGACGACAGGCAGGGCGGCCACCGCGACGAGGCCGGCCACCCGGGAGACGTCGTTGTTGACCGCGGAGGCCACCCCCGCGTGTCGATCGCTGGCCGCGGCGAGGACCGTGGCAGTCAACGGTGCCACTGTCAGCGAGAGCCCCAGCCCGAACACGGTCATCGCCGGCAGGACAGTACCGAGGTAGGTGCTCCCGGCGTTGACGCGGGTGAGCAGGGCCAGGCCGGTGCCGGCGACGATGGGGCCGAGGGTCATGGGCAGGCGGGGCCCGATCCGCTGGGCGAGGCGGCCGGCCCTGGCTGACAGGGTCAGCATCAGGATCGTGATCGGGAGCAGAGCTGCGCCGGCCTCGATCGGCGAGAACCCGGCGACCTCCTGTAGGACGACCGGGAGCAGGAAGAGCGAGCCCCCCAGCGCGCCGTAGACGACGAACGTCACCAGGTTGGCGGCGCTGAACTGGCGGGAGGAGAAGATCTCCAGCGGCAGCATCGGATGGGGGCTGCGTGCCTCCACCACGACCATCGCCACCAGGGCCGCGGCCCCGCCGATACCGGTGACGAGCACGACCGGGGATCCCCAGCCCAGGGTGCTGCCGTCGGTGAGCGCGTAGATCACGCCGGCCAGACCCAGCGCCGCCAGGAGCGCCCCGGGCAGGTCGAGGCCGGCGGCGGGCTGCGGATTGCGGGTTTCGGGCACATGGCGCACCGACACCCAGACCACGACGGCGGCGAGCGGAAGGTTGATCAGAAAGATCAGTCGCCAGGAGACGGCCTGGACCAGCCAGCCCCCGAGAAACGGGCCGATGGCGATGGCGACGCCACCCAGACCCGACCAGGCACCGATCGCCGCCGAGCGGTCGTCGGGATGGAAGCTCGCTTCGATGATCGCCAGGCTACCGGGGGTCAGCAGAGCGCCACCGAACCCCTGGAGTGCCCGGGCCGCGATCAACAGGCTGGCCGTCGGGGCGACCGCGCACAGCAGCGAGGCGGCGGCGAACCACAGCACACCGATGAGGAACACCCGGCGCCGGCCGTAGCTGTCCCCGAGCGAACCGCCGAGCAGGAGGAAGCCGGCGAGGGTGAGGGTGTAGGCGTTGACCGTCCATTGCAGCCCTGCCAGGCCGGTGTCGAGGTCCGCGCCGATCCGGGGGAGAGCGATGTTGACGACGGTGGCGTCGAGCGCGGCGATGCTCGACCCGAGCACCGTGGCGAGCAGCACCCAGCGGCCGGCCGGCGAAGCGTAGCGAAGGTTGATATCCGTGGCCCCATCCTCCACCAGCATCGTGAACTCGACCAGCATCGTGAACTCGACCAACATCGTGAACCCGACGGCCGGACGGCGGTTGTTTGAACGGGCGGCGGCTGTTTGAACAACCGCGTTGGCATACCCAATCGGGCGATAGAACTCGGCCGGCGATTCTTGACGTTCGACGCCGGTGGGAACCAGCATGACGCGTGTCCTTCACGGGTGCCACTTGCGCACGCCCGGTCGATTGGCTGTACCGCCGGTTCAATTCACCGAACGGAGCTGTACGTGGACATCGCCGGCACTCGACACATCACCGCTGCCGCGGTCGAAGAAACCACCAGCGTTCAGCAAGCTGTCATCGACGCTTTCACTCCCGCATGGCGGCACGACCCGTACCGCAGTTATGACGTTCTGCGCGCTGCCGGACCGTTTGTCCCGGGGCTGCTCGGCCCACCCCTTGTACCTGGCTATGCTGAATGTGACGCCATCTTGCAGAATCCGGCCTGGAGTCATGCCGAGGAGTCCGAGTTGCTCCACCCGGACAGCGACGTGGAGCTGCCGGGATCCTTCCTCTGGATGGAGCCACCGGACCACACGCGGCTGCGGGGGCTGGTGAGCAGGGCTTTCACCCCCCGCAGGATCGAGGGGATGCGCGGGCACGCGGAGCAGGTCGTGGCCGACCTGCTCGACAAGGCGTTGGCCGCCGGCGAGGTGGACCTTGTCGAGGCGTTCGCCTACCCGCTGCCGCTGACCATGGTGTGCGAGCTCCTCGGGGTCCCCGCGAGCGAGCACGTGGCCATTCGGCGGATGTCGGCCGGCATCGCCCGCGGTCTTGATCCCGACGTGCTGATGTCCACCGACGAGCTCGCGAACCGGACGGCAGCCGTCGGCGAGTTCCTGGATTTCTTCGGCGCCCTGGTAGCGGAGCGTCGGGCCCGGCCCCGTCAGGATCTCATCAGCGCGCTTGCCCAGGTCGAGGCCGAAGACGACCGGCTCACGGCCGCGGAGATGCTCGGCACGCTGCTCGTGCTGGTCGTCGCCGGGCACGAGACCACGGTCAACCTGATCAGTAATGGGATCCTCGCGCTCATCCGCCATCCCGACCAGTTCGAGCTCCTGCGCCAGCAGCCGGACCTCGCGTTGCCGGCGGTGGACGAGATGCTGCGCTATGACGCTCCCGCGCAGCTGACAACCCGCACGGCCCGCCAGGAGATCACCGTCTCCGGACACACGTTCGCCCCTGGGGACAGTCTCATCCTGATCCTCGGGTCGGCCAACCGTGACCCGCAGGCGTTCGCCGACCCCGATCGTCTGGATCTGACCCGATATGCCCAACGGGGACGGGTGAACCGCCATCTGGCTTTCGGCCTCGGCCTGCACTACTGCATCGGCGCGTCCCTGGTGCGCCTGGAGGTGGAGGTCGCGCTGCGTGCCATCGCCGCGCGGGTGTCCGCGTTCACGTTGCTCGCCGATCCACCTCCGTACCGCCCGAACCTCGTGGTCCGCGGCATGTCGGGACTTCCCGTGCGCCTGAGCGCCTGAGCGCCTGAGCGCCTGGCTGCCTGAATCCGGCTCGAACGGCTTGGCTGAACGACAAGGAGCAGGGAATGACCACGGTGAGTCCCAGTCACGTCACCTTCGACGGGTTCGATCCTGCCAACCGGGCCGACCCGTACCCGAGCTACCAGCGGGTCCGCGAGGCGGCCGGGCTGTCCCGGCTTTACCTCCACGACGTCCCGGTCGCGTTGGTCAGCCGGTACGACGACTGTGCTGCGATCCTGGGGAGCCAGGACTGGGGCCACGGCCACGAGGATGGGCTGAGCCCTTTCTGGGATCAGGCGGCATCCCTGCCCGGCTCCTTCATCCGGATGGACCCTCCCGATCACCGGCGGCTGCGCAGGCTGGTCAACAAGGCATTCAGCGCCCGCATGGTCGCAAGTCTCGCGCCGATGATCGACGAGTTGGTGGGCCGGCTGGTCGATGCCGCGCTCGAGGCCGGCGAGATCGACGTCATCCGGGACCTGTCCGCGCCGCTGGCCGTCACCATGGTCGGTGGTCGGCTGCTGGGCGTCCCCGAACAGGACCGGCCGGCGCTGCGGAACTGGGAGCTGGCGATCGCCCGTGGCACCGACCCGGACGACCTGCTGTCGGCCCACGACGTCGCCGAGCGGAGCAGAGCCGGCCAGGAGGTCGTCGCCTACCTGCACGCCCTGATCGGGCAGCGGCGGGCGCACCCCACCGACGACCTGCTGAGCATGCTCGTCGGGGTGGAGGAGCAGGGCGAGGTCCTCACCGCAGCCGAGGTCCTCGGCATCTGCGTGCTCCTGCTGGTCGCGGGCATGGAGACGAGCATCAACCTCATCGGCAACGGAATGATCGCTTTGCTGCGCAATCCCGACCAACTCGCTCTGCTGCGCGAACGACCGGAGCTCACCCCCGCGGCCGTCGAGGAGATGCTCCGCTACGACACGCCCACCCAGTTCACGATGCGGGTCGCGCTCACCGAGACGACTGTCGGCGGGCACACCTTCGCCCGCGGTGACGGCGTGATCGTCCTGATGGCCTCCGCCGGCCGGGACCCGGCCGTCTTCACCGATCCCGACCGTTTCGACATCACCCGGTACGCGGCCGCCCCGGCCCCCCGCCGCCATCTGGGCTTCAGCCTCGGTCTGCACTACTGCCTGGGAGCTCCGCTGGCCCGGATGGAGGCGGAAACCGCGATCCGCACGCTCGTCGCGCGGGCCCCCGGCCTGTCCCTGGCCGCCGACACCCTCACCTATCTGCCCAGCCTCATCCACCGAGGGGTGACATCGCTCCCGCTCGACCTTTCCGCGGGGTCTGCCCGAAATAGCGGTTGACAGACCGGCCACTGC